>NZ_JBSXNH010000016.1:0-23051 GCF_056857535.1 Vreelandella sp. L-25 | reverse complement strand
GCAGGCCCAGGTAGCTCTTGATCACGTCACTGGTGCGCATGCCCAGCGTGGTGGGGAAGCGGCTGTCGATGCTGTCGACGCCAGCGATCTCGAAGCATTGCCCGATGATGGACAGCCCGGCGTGGCTGGTGAGGGTGCGGCGACTGGCGCGGAACTTTATGTTGGGCATGGCACTGTCTGGGTGAATGGCGATAATGGCTATATTGCCATGCAGGTCAGTGGGTTAGAAGTGTTTCCTGGGGCCGGTCTCACGGATTCAGGGTAATGTATGACTTGAATGCGCCTGCTGTACTACAAGAGTCCGTTAGAACGGCGTGCAGACAGCAGGCGAGCTTTTATCACCCTACTAAAGGGTCATAAATGGCTCATCTTCCTGGCCTGTAAACGTGTACACATTGTAAGGGCTTTCTTGTGGCCCCGGCATACCCGGTGTGCCAATGGGCATACCCGCCAAACCGATACCGTCAATATCGGGTTGTTCCTCAAACAGCGCCTGCACGGCTTCCATTGGAACGTGGCCTTCGATCCAATACTCGCCCATCTCAATGGTATGGCATGAACCCAGGCCATAGGGCACGCCTGCCTGCTGCTTAATATCACCCAGCTCTACATCGTCAATAATCGTCACTTCTACGCCGAGCTCTTCAAGATGGCGTGCATAAGCGTCACAGCAGCCGCACTGGGGGTTTTTATACAATGTTGCCTCTGGCGGTAACGCCGCCTGGGCGGAGACCGCCCCAAGCAGCATGGAACCAGAGAGTAAAAGCTTGGTGCTCATATGTTGCATTATTTTCAACTCCTTAGCGTGAACGACTGAAGAGGTACTTGGCCAGCGAAGCGATCGCCAAGCCAATTAATAACAGCATGGCCAGGGGCATCAACCAGCCTAACCACCCCATTGATCCCATAAAAGCAAAACATTCCGCGTTCATCATGCCATCACTCCTGGTTTATGCCTTGAGCGAAGATGGCGCTACTTAAGATACTGAGGATTGCAGCCCGACCAATGGCAAAGTTCATCCTGTGCTTAACCATGATATTTCCCCTCATCATGTTGCTGATCGAGACATCGCCTTATCCATTAAAAATGGAAGAAGGCGGAGTTAGCTTTCGTTATAAGCCTACAACCTATAGGTGGCCCAAAGGTAAAGGAGAAACCGATCCCAATACCTAAGTGTTGTCACAGATCATTTTTTCCGCCATTTTCAGCCCTGCTTCAGGTTGGCACGCTATAACACCTACACATTTCTTTGAAGATTCATACGACGCCATGCGCCTTGTTCGCCAAACAGGGAAAATGAACGATGTAAGAAGGCTCAACCGAATCAGTTTTAGCGCCTCCGCGATGAAGTAACAATATCCATTCAACCCTGAAAAACATAAGGATACGGTATGCAAAAGAAGACGACTTCGCTCCCTATTATTCACGCTACCTTAGCAACGCTGTTGCTGTCGCTCGCAAGCCCAGTGTTGGCCCATGAAGGGGCCGCAAGCACTTCGCCTAAGGATGGCGTCACCATTCAGGATTCCCCAGCAGAGATTGGCATCGAGTTTGGTGGCATGATGCGCATCACCCAGTTTGAAGTGACAGGCCCAAACGGCCCCGTTCCTCTTGATGGTCAGCCAGGCAGTGAACAGGTCGATCGCTACTTCGTAAAGCCCAGTGACACTCTTTCGGCTGGGGATTACCAGGTGCGCTGGCGTGGCCTATCGGATGACGGGCACATGATGTCCGACGGTTTTAACTTCTCGGTCGAGCCCTGACCCGTGGCCTGGTGGTTCTCCGTAAATAGCCTCGACGTCTGGACCGTCGCGATGATTCTCGTGGCGGCTGGGGTTTACCTTAGTGCCCTAGTCGCGACGGGGGCCGTGTTGTTTCGTCTAGCGTTTCCCCGACTCCCTGATCACGACCGGAGGCGCGTCGCCCGCATGGGCGTCTTTGCTGCCTGGGCGGGGGTCATTCTGATTCTGTTCCAGTGGCCTTTAGAAGCTGGTTACCTTGGGGGCGGCAATATCGCTGCTGCAACCAACCCAATGCTGCTCGGAATCGTGTTTGAGGGTGCGTCCGGGGGCCGGCTAATGCTGGCGGTAGCTGGCTTGCTGCTGGTTCAGGCGATTCAGCTTAATAACTTAGCGCTCTCGAAAACAGCCAACAGCGTGAGCCTAGTAGGCGTTTTATTGGTGATGCTGGCATTCGTGCAGGTGGGGCATACAGTAAACACCCCACGCCTCGTTCTGGCTGGCTTGCTGATCGTTCACCTGATGGCGGCAGCATTTTGGGTGGCCTCGCTTTGGCCGCTGTTCCATTTAGTAGGACGGGGTCACAACCAGGACAATACCGCCCACATTCTGACCCGTTTCGGGAAAATCGCCATGGGCGGAGTTGGCGTGTTGGTACTGGCGGGCGTCACTTTGGCCACGCTGCTAACGGGCGGTCTCACGCCACTGCTCACCACGGCATATGGACAGTTCTTGATCGGCAAGGTATTGATTGTGGCGGCGCTACTGTTATTTGCTGCCGCGAACAAGTGGCGGCTTGTGCCGGCCTTTGAGAGCGGCGACGCAACAGCCCCAGGACGGTTACAGAGAAGTATTGCACTGGAGATGGTGCTGGTCGTGGTTATCCTGCTGATCACGGCGGTGCTGACAAGGGTGACATCACCGAATGGGTGACTAACAGGTCAACCACCTTGTTGAGCCGTTCCAGAGCTCGAAATTAACGGTCTCCTTCTTATGGGCCTTACGGTGACTGCTCCCCGCCCTAAGCGCTGACGCGCCACGGGCGAGGCTTCCCACTTCTCAGGCAGCTGCCGACGATGTGCCGGACTTACGCAAGCCTCCATGGGCAGAGACGGACAGCCCTTCCGCCTTCAGCTCGATAATGCCTTGATGCTTGATGTTCAGCGCCGCGTTGATGTCCCGGTCGTGCTGTGTGTGGCAGGCGGGGCACTCCCACGACCGGACGTTCAACGGCATGGCGTCCATCTTGTGCTGGCAGACATGGCAGGTCTTGGAGCTGGCAAACCACGGGTCAATCTTGACCAGATGCTTGCCCTGCTCCCTGGCCTTGTAGTCCAGCTTGGTCATCAAGGCATGCCAGGACGCATCGCCGATGTGCTTGGCGAGGCAGGTGTTTTTCATCATGTTGCGGACCTTCAGCGTCTCGACGATCACCGCTTGATTATCGTCAACGATCTGTCGAGAGAGCTTGTGCTGGAAGTCGTTGCGGGCATTGGCGACCCGCTCATACGCCTTGGCGACGAGTAACCGTGCCTTGGCCCGGCGGGCGCTGCCCTTCTTCGTGCGTGACAATGCCTGCTGTTTGCGCTTGAGGTTCTTCTGCGCCTGCTTGAGGAAGCGCGGATTGGCGACCTTGCGGCCATTTGAGTCGATAGCAAGATGGGATAGTCCCATGTCCAGTCCGACGACGCGAGAGGTATCAACGTCCATGGTCGGCACGGGGGTCGCCTGGTCGGTATCAAAGAGCAGCGAGGCGTAGTGCTTGCCGGTGACCGTGCGCGACAGCGTGATGCTCTTGAGCTTGCCGTCAACAGGCCGGTGAACTTTGGCCTTGATCGGCCCCAGTTTGGGCACCTTGATCCAGTTGTCGCCGGCCTTGACGCCGACGCAGTGATAGCTGGACTGCTTGCCCCGCTTGCTCTTGAAGCGCGGATAGCCGGCCTTCTGCTTGGGGTCGAAGAAGCGCTGGAAGGCATGATCAAGGTTGATGCAAGACTGCTGGAGCGCCATGGAATCCGCCTCTTTCAGCCAGCCGTACTTGCGCGATTTCTTGGCCACCGGCAGCAGCTTCTTGATGTCGTGCTTGGCGCTCAGCGACTGCCCGTGACGCTTGTAGCGATGCGACATGATGCGAAGGCCGGTGTTGTAGCAGAAACGTACCGCACCGAACTGGCGGTTCAGGAACTCCGCCTGCTCGGTCGTGGGATAGATGCGTACCTTGGTGGCCTTCAGCATGTCAGTGCTCACTGCTATAATAGCCAGAGATTAAGGACTATAACGAGGAATGTAAAGTGAGTGTGTATGAAAGTTATCGGCGAGGGCGGCATAGCGTCACTCGGCTAGTCGTCCACCTTGTTTTTACGACGAAGTATCGGCGCAAAGTGTTCGACGGCTACATGATAGGGCAGCTCCGAGAGGCATTTGAATCAGCTTGCGAAAAACTCGACTGCCGCATCCTTGAGTTCGATGGTGAAGAAGACCATGTTCACCTGCTCGTGGAATATCCGCCGAGGCTGTCGATCAGTGTGCTGGTCAACAATTTGAAATCCACGTCGTCCCGACGGGTGCGGTTCTTGAATGCCCATATTCCGCGCCTCAGCAAGAGCGCCGTGCTGTGGTCGAGATCGTATTTCGCTTGTAGCGCAGGCGGAGCCACTATCGAGACGCTCAAGGCTTATGTGCAGGGACAGAAGACACCAGAATAGGGCCGCTTGTGCGGCCCCCGCTTACCTCCCCGCCCGAGTGGGCGAGGGTTCACGCGGGTTTTTGCTGAGGTTTAGGCGGAGGCTGCCATAGGCAATTGCACCAACAAGACGAAAAGTCATTGCTGCAGCGTTGACTCTAATCAGGGGGGGCAGGATCCATCATCATGTTAGAAATGCTTTTGGGTAGCAGGCCATATTTTTACGTTAGGTTCAGGCTCGTTTCAGGTTAACGCCGTATAAAGAACAAGTGACAATAACCTCTGAGGTAAATGACCATGCGCAACATCTCCTTAACAACGTCTTTGTTTGCCCTTTCACTCAGTTTGATAACGAGTGCGGCATGGGCTTCGCCCGGCCAAGGCAGTGGTGACAATGGCCTAACCGAGGCTGACGTTGACCGCACGATCAGCCTTGAGGCTGGCGATATGTGGTTCGACCCTGAAGAGCTAGAACTGGCGGCTGGGGAGGTGGTTAAATTTGAAATCACCAACACCGGCAATTTAGAGCATGAATTTGTGATTGGTAGCAAAGAAGCCCAAGAAGAACATCGCCAGATGATGCTAAACATGGCCAATGGCGGAGGCCATGACATGTCAAATATGGCACACGGTGAAGGCCACGATATGTCCAATATGTCAAACGGCGATGGTCACGATATGGCCAGCATGGACATGGCAGGTGTCACCATTGCGCCTGGTGAAACCGGGACTTTATTATGGAGTGTCCCTGACAATGTTAACGAGCTAGAGTATGCCTGTAACATTCCTGGTCATTATGAATCCGGCATGTACGGCAATTTTTCTCTCTAATCTGACGTATATCCATGAAACTGTTGCTACTTGAAGATGATGACTTGCTAGCGGAAAGCTTGGCAGAGAGTCTCAAAGACAACGGTTACCTGGTTGATTTGGCCGCTTCCTTGAAAGCGGCCAAGTCGCTGATGGCAACCGAGCATTATGAACTGGCGATCTTAGATGTCGGTTTGCCCGACGGCTCAGGGCTGGATCTGCTCGCCCAGTGGCGCAGGCAAAAACGCGACACGCCTATTTTGATCCTGACGGCCCGCGATACCTGGGAAGATAAAGTTATCGGACTTGAAACCGGAGCCGATGACTATCTCACCAAGCCTTTCCACGAAGCCGAACTTATGGCTCGCCTGAAGGCCTTGCTACGCAGGCAGTCTGGTCAGTTATCTCAAGTGATCACGCTTAACGGCATTTCGTTGGATGAAGCGGGTCAACGAGTGTGCTTAGAAGGTGAAACGTGGCGTTCGCTAACAGCAACGGAGTTTCGATTACTGCGCTACTTAATGCTTCATCCAGACCGTATTCACTCGAAAGATCAGCTACTAGAGCAGCTCTACGCCTTGGAGCAGGACGCTGCCGCGCCTAACTTGGTGGAAGTCTACATCGCTCGTCTGCGCCGTTATCTCGGTAAATCAGTCATTCAAACGCGACGTGGTCAGGGGTATTTCTTTGCTTCACATTGATAGACGCAGTTTACGCATTCGGCTACTCGCATGGTTAGGCGGCGTCGCGCTACTGGTGGTGGTCACCACGTGGCTATTGCACGGGATCTTTTTACAGAGCCTGGCAAGGGATTTTTTAGGTGAACGCTTACAACGTGAAGCAAACCACGCGGTCGCGCAGCTAGAGCTAGAGCAAGACCAAACGGCTGTACCGACTGCGCTCGACTCGGTTAGCCAAGGCTATCAAGTCTTTCATCATCTCTACGTACTCCGTTTCAATGGCTTAGTCAGCGCTTCTGACCCGCAATGGCAGCAACAGCTGGCTCCGTTGCTAGATGAGAGCGGCGATGCCCTAATAGATGTGAATCGCGGAACACAGCACATGCTCGTCTATCGCCGCCATTTTGAGTGGCAGGGCACGCAGGGTGTGCTATTGGTGGGCGAGGATTTTTCCCAAGTAGAAGCAGGGCTTGCAACTTTGCACTGGTGGGTTGGTGGGATCGCCGCCGTGCTTTTAGGGATGCTCATCATGCTCAACATGCTAGCGGTTAACCGTGGACTCATACCACTCTGGCAACTGCGCCAACAACTTGAAGCATTGCGATCAGGCAAACGTGATCGCTTGTCATTAGTAGCCCCTTCGGAGCTAGATGAATTAGTCGACCAGTTGAACTGGTTCATGGACGACATTGATCTTCGTCTGAAGCGCTCGCGAGAATCGGTCGCCAACCTATCACACGCATTAAAAACCCCGCTGGCAGCAATTACCCAAGTACTGCGCGGCAATCGGCCCATTGATGAAAACCGACGGCATAAACTGCTCAGTCGTATTGAAGATATTAACGCTCAGTTAGCTGCAGAGCTGCGTCGTTCGCGTATTGCAGGGCCTAACGCGGGTCGAATGGCGAACGTCACGCGAGATAGTTCACGGCTCATCGAGATGTTCCGTAGTCTTTACCCTGAGCGCATTTTCAACCTTACCCACTCGGCACACGAGAAAGACCAAGTGCCTATTGAGGCTCACGACTTTTCTGAAATATTAGGCATCGTGCTCGATAACGCTGGCAAATGGTCGAATAGGTGCATTAATTGCGATATTGCCGTCTCCACTACCACACTCACGCTCACCACTGATGATGACGGTTTCGGCGTTGCAGAAGAAGATCTTTCGCGCTTGGGAGAGCGTGGCACACGATTGGATGAACGCCGTCCCGGCTACGGCTTAGGCCTGTCGATTCTTGCGCAGTTAATTGCCCGCTACTCAGGGCACTCGCGCTTTGAGCGTAGTCCACTGGGTGGACTGCGCGTTACGGTTACGTTGCCTCTTGCAGTTGAAGTGATTAATTAATCACTATTCAGCTTTGATTCAGCTTCTTCCATCAAGATGGTGCCATTCATCATTGACGGGAGTTACACATGGCACGCTCAAGCATCATTTCTCACCCGCTTTCTCGCCGGCAGGTCCTAAAAGGCGGCGCTGCCCTAGGAATAGGTTCCGCTGCGGCAATGGGATTAACCCCCGCCTGGGCAAACCCCTGGGGCCGTACCAACGTCTATGCTCAGGGCGTTGAAGAAGGGCCCGAGGTATCGCTGGCGATCCGCCGTGAATCGTTGCCTATTGACGGACAAGAAGCCCAACCAATTACCATTAACGGTACCAGTCCTGCCCCGCTGATTCGTTTGAAAGAAGGTCAAGACGCAGTACTGCGTGTCACCAACCTGCTGGACGAGCCCACCTCCATCCACTGGCATGGTCTTATTCTACCGCCGGAAATGGATGGTGTGCCTGGCGTTAGCTTTGCAGGTATCGCCCCTGGTGAAACCTTTACCTACCGTTTTCCCGTCCGTCAGAACGGTACCTACTGGTACCACAGCCACTCCGGCTTGCAGGAACAGCTCGGCCACGCCGGGCCGTTGATAATTGACGCCGCCGAGCGCGAACCCATCCGCTACGACCGTGAGCACGTATTGCTGCTCACCGACTGGACCTTTGAAGATCCCATGTCGGTGTTCCGTAATCTGAAATCCATGATAGATGGCTATTACAACTTCCAAGAGCGCACGATTGCTGATTTTTTCGCCGATGTTCGCGAAAAGGGTTTCTCACAAACTGCCGAGATGCGCGGCATGTGGGCCAAAATGCGCATGAGTTCTCGGGATATTGCCGATGTGACCGGCAGTACTTATACCTACCTGCTTAACGGTCACTCCCCCCAAGAAAACTGGAATGCGCTGTTCAAGGCTGGTGAGCGGGTACGACTACGCGTGATTAACGGGTCGGCGATGTCATACTTTGATGTACGTATACCTGGTTTGAAGATGACCGTCGTTGCTGCCGATGGCCAGCCAGTGCAACCCGTGCCTGTTGATGAGTTCCGTATTGGCGTGGCGGAAACGTACGATGTGCTTGTTTCACCAGAAGATGATCGAGCCTATACCATCTTCGCCGAAGCCATAGATCGGAGTGGCTACGCTCGCGCCACGCTAGCCCCGCGTGAAGGCATGCAGGCGGAGATTCCCAAGCGCCGCCAAATTGCCGACCGCGGCATGGAAGCCATGGGTGCCCACGGTATGGGCGGTATGGATCACTCCAACATGGCGGGGATGGATCACTCTGGCATGTCCAACATGTCGGGGATGGATCATTCCAGCATGGCTGGGATGGATCACTCCGGTATGTCCAACATGCAAGGCATGGATCACTCTACTATGGGAGGCATGGCAGCCGAGCAGGCCAAAATAGGCGCAAACGGTTTGCTTCTCGCTGGTGAAGCCCAGCCCGGCTCTCGCTACGACCAGGCGGGCATCGGCATCGACCCCGACGAACGACGCATATTAGTCTACCGGGATCTCAAAGCGATCACACCATGGCCTGATCGCCGTGAGCCAGGCCGTGAGCTTGAGCTGCACCTGACCGGCAATATGCAGCGTTATATATGGTCGTTCGACGGTAAGAAGTTTAGCGAAGTGACGGGCCCTATTCATTTTGTGAAAGACGAGCGGCTGCGCCTAATTCTGATTAACGACACCATGATGGAGCATCCTATCCACCTCCACGGCATGTGGATGGAGCTGGAAAACGGCCAAGGGGAATTGATACCACGCAAACACACCCTAAATGTGAAGCCCGGCGAGCGCGTATCTGCGTTGATCACCGCAGATGCAGAGGGCAGTTGGGCGTTCCACTGCCACCTTCTCTATCACATGGATGCCGGCATGTTCCGCGTTGTTCAGGTTTCTTAAGGAGGCAGTATGAAAACCAAGCACTACTTAACCCTCGCCAGCGCCGCCCTCGGCATGGCCGCCGCCACGACTGCTCAAGCCGAAGACGGCTATGACGCCCCGGCCGGCTGGCCGTCACCGGTCGTGGAGTACCCGATGACCACGGTACGGGTCGATCGCTTGGAATATGCTTCGCCCGACAAGGGGGGGGATGCCTTGGTCTGGGATTTCCAGGCCTGGTATGGCGGTGATTTCAATCGCCTATACGTGGAAGGCGAAGGCCAAAACGTCCAGGGCGATGGCGAAGATGCAGAATTCGAGTCCCTCAACCTGCTTTATAGTCGTTTGATTGCCGACTTCTGGGAACTTCAGGGCGGCATCGGTTATCAGGGCGGTATCGCTACGAATGACTATCCCGAACGCTATTTCGGCGTCATCAGCCTATTGGGGCTCGCCCCCTATCGCTTCGAGACCGATCTCGACTTGATGATAAGCGATGAAGGCGATATCTCCGCCAGCCTGGAAAGCGAGTACGATCTGCGCCTGACGCAGCGGCTCTACCTACAGCCGCGTACCGAAATTGCCGTAGCTGCCAGCGAAGTTAAGGAGTTTGGTGTGGGTAAGGGCCTTAACTCAGTGCGTGTCGGCATGCGCCTGGGCTACGAAGTGACCAGACGCTTTGCGCCTTACGTGGGCGCTTACTGGGAAAAAGAGTATGGCGATACCGCTGACCTTTCTCGTGCTGGCGGGAATAATACCGAAGATACCGGCGTGGTGGCAGGTGTCAGGTTAATATTTTAAATCGTTAAGCACTCTATAACTTGCGCCACCGAAAGGTGGCGTTTTTTTTTGCTAATAAACCACTAAATTCAGCTTCAACTCATACTCTAAGGTTATTATTAAATTGTAAATAACCAGCGGAGTAAACCACCATGAAAATTAAAGCAATTGTTTTTAGTGCAGTAGTAGCAAGTATCCTCTCTACACCTGTATTAGCGAGCTTAGGCAATACAACACAGAATCTTCCCTTACTAGAAAGAGGCGTATCTTCTACACAGATGCTTGCCCAGGGGCAACCTAAGCGTTTCAATATTAACATTGAACAAGCGACTACACTGAAAGTAGTGAGTGAGCACTTTCCAGGATTTACCAGCACTGGCAACCGCATTTCAGCTGTTCTTTATAATGAGGCGGGACAGAAGGTAGCAGAAGCTTCCAGCCCACGGGGGCACTTCGAACTTGTTCGTCAGCTGCAACCGGGCAATTATCAGCTTGAGGTAACAGGAAGATCAAGGGGAGGCAGTGATGATAACCATTATTATGAACTACATGTCGCCTATTGATATCCTTTAGTCTTGACATGAATTAAGAAGGTCAGCCATGAGCTGACCTTTTTTATGAAAAACTAGTATCTCGGCAAACAAATTCAGCTTTAATTCAGGAATTTTCGCTAACGAGCTATGGTGATTTCTGGTGTATGGAAGCAGGCTGAAGGGGTGGCGTATCCTGTTGGTTGATCACCGCCAAGATCACAACCAACAGAGGAATGATACGCCATGTCCAAGTCTAACCTGCACGCTCTTTCACAACCAGAGGTGGCCACCACCGACCCATTGCACGAGCTGATCCGTCAGGGTGCCCGTGACCTGATTGCCAAGGCGGTCGAGTCGGAGCTTCAGGGCTTGCTGAACCAGTATGCCGATGTTTCAACACCTGATGGGCGCCAAGCTGTGGTGCGCAACGGACACCTACCCAAGCGCACAATCCAGACAGGCGTTGGGGATGTTGACGTTCAGGTGCCCAAGGTCAGAGACCGCAGCGGCTCCGGCATTCGCTTTAACAGCCAGCTCCTGCCGCCGTACTTGAAGCGGGCTCGGAGTCTGGATGAGCTCATCCCTTGGCTCTACCTGCGAGGGGTCTCCTCTGGCGACTTTCAGGAGGCTCTGAACGCCTTGGTCGGTGAGCAGGCCAAGGGGTTGTCCGCCAATACGGTGACCCGGCTCAAGGCCCAGTGGCTGAAGGAGCACGAGGAGTGGTGTCACCGTGACCTGGGCCAGAAGCGCTACGTTTACTGGTGGGCGGACGGTGTCTACAGCAATGTCCGCCTGGATGACCGGCTCTGCCTGCTGGTGATCATTGGGGTCACTGAGCACGGCCACAAGGAGCTGGTGGCTGTTGAAGATGGCCACCGGGAGTCTGAAGCCAGCTGGCGTGAGCTGCTCACTGGCTTGCGGGAACGTGGCCTGGATCATGCGCCCAAGCTGGCCGTAGGCGACGGGGCTCTGGGCTTCTGGAAAGCGCTGAGCAAGGTGTTTCCGGAAACCCGGCACCAGCGGTGCTGGGTGCACAAGACCGCTAACGTACTGGACAAGCTGCCCAAGTCAGTACAACCGAAAGTGAAGTCAGCCTTGCACGAGATCTATCTGGCGGAGACCCGTGACAGCGCACACAAGGCCTTTGACAGCACGTTGAAGCGGTTTCAGGACAAGTACCCGAAGGCCATGGAAAACCTTGAGAAGGACCGGGACGAGCTGTTGGCCTTCTACGATTTCCCGGCCATTCACTGGATTCACTTGCGGACCACCAATCCGATTGAATCCACCTTCGCCACCGTGCGGTTAAGAACCAAGCAGAGCCGATCCTGCGGCTCTCGCGACACCACCTTATCGATGGTGTTCAAATTACTCCAATCCGCCCAAAAACGCTGGAAGCGGATCAAGGGGTTCGACCAACTGAAGCTGGTCGTGGACAACGTCCAGTTTCGGGATGGAGAGCAGGTGGATGATCAAACTGGCAGAGACGCCGCCTGATGGTCATACACCAGATTTGACAATAACTCTTCGCTAACTTTATAGTGCCGCAATCGGCGTAAAAACAAGACAATTCATAAAGAGGTGTCATCATGTGGAATAACAAGAAGATTCCCTTGGTCAGCATGACGGTTATGGCCTTGGCAATCGGCTCGACGTATGTTTCGGCCCTGGAAATCCAATCGGGAGAGACCACCGTGAGTCTTTATGGCTACGCCAGGCTGAACATGGCTTACAACTTCGATCGGGATGCCGGATCGGCAAACGAAGGTTACTTTGGAGAAGTCGAAAGGTCGGAAGGTAAGGTCGGTGATCAGTTTCAGATATCCGCCACCCAGAGCCGCATTGGCTTTCGAACCAGCACGCCTGTCGAGGGGAGCACGCTAGACACCGTTATCGAAGGGGACTTCTGGTCCTACAACGATGACAATACGCGCTTCAGACTACGGCATGCCTATGGGTCCTGGAATGGCATCCTTGCCGGGCAGACCTGGTCGAATTACAACACCTTCGTCGCCGCCACGCCCACACTGGATTTCTTTAGCACGGCGGGAAGCTATGGTGGCTATGGTACGCGCCTTGCCCAGTTGCGCTACACCATTGGAGGATTCTCGATAGCTGCGGAAGATCCAAAAGCACAGCTGGCGGAGAACATCGATGGTTCCTTACCTGAAGACGCCTCCTTGCCAGATAATGACGATGCCGTATCATCGATGCCCGCGTTGAGCCTGCGCTATGAAGATAGTATGGGTGACTTTTCCTACTCAATCGCCGGCATCGCCCGGCAGCTGAAGTACGATACCGGCAGCGAGAAGGATACGGAAATGGGCTATGGGGCCTTCGCCGCAGGTGCCTACCATGCCGGACCGGTGACCTTGAGAGCGATCGTGAACGCCAGCGAGGGGGCGAACAGTTACCTCTATCTGTCTGGCGATTACTTCAACGGTGCCGATGCCTACGTCGATACCAACGGTAAGCTGCAAACGCTATCTGGCGATAGCGGAGCCCTTGGTCTTTCTTATCAAATATCACCACACTATTCACTGAACGCGTCCCATGGCTATACCGATGTCAAATTGGGCGACCCTACCGTAGGTGGGAATGCAGGTAGAAAGAACAAGAATACATTTCTTAATCTGATGTGGACTCCCAACGAACGCTTGATGTACGGAATTGAGTACGGCTATTTCGAAACGGAGTTGGCCGATGGCCGTGAAGAAGATGCGAGCCGTGTGATGGTGGCTGCCCAGTATAGTTTCTAGGGTGAGTTAGTAGCATAGCAGAGAAGCTGTTTTGATCGATTGCTTGGGCGTATGCCCAAGCTTTTTTATGGTCTTCGTCACTTCATGTGGGGCCTGATCGAACAGGCGACCCACAATACCACTGTCACTAAACTGAATAAGAAAGATCAGTCGCGTCGGGAACACTTCCCGGGTCGCGTCGGGAACACTTCCCGGCGGGTGACCTTCTTATTGTTCTGGTGCTCAGCCTGAGCAAACGAGATCTGTTTCATCGAGAACTCTGGCGGGTAGTGGAAAACTGTATTTTGCCCTGCCGGTGGCACTTAGGCAGCAACGGTCGTATTTATGCAGTGTTTCCTTAAAAGAGGCTCGCAGTAGGCTTGCTTCTACTAGAGTTTATTTCAAAATAATTACCTCAATAATTTGAAAGCCTGAGTTAAAGCAAATGAATTTCTCCATAGAAGTTCACGTCGAGCCGGAGCGCTTGCCCCGGCTGGTTTGAAGCTTAGCTGGCCATTGCGGCACATTCTTCAGCGCAGCGATGACAAGCTTGAGCACACTCTTGACAATGGGTTGCATCATGTTTTGCACACTCATCACCACACTTTTTACAAATGTCGGCACATAGACGGCAGATCTCGTGCGCAAACTCGCTTTCTTGTGCCATGAATGAAGCGGCTAACCGGCAAATTTGAGCACATTGCATTTTAAGGCGAATACATTCCGCCATCATTTTTACGTCGTCTTCTTTTAGGCACTCAGTTGCACACTTGTCACAATACGCTGCACATACGTGACAAGCTTCAATGCAATTCTCATATTTTCCAAAATTCATCTCGATTCTCCATTTATTAAATCAGATTTTATTCACCATAGCTCTTGCTTGGCATAATAAAGCTAGAACAACCTAAAAGAAAAATCAAGGAAAGGTAATCAGGTAACTACTCACGAAATATAAAGTTAAAAAGGTAGCTGTGCGCTACTTGCCAATAATTTTTTATTATTCAGTTAAGATTCAGGAAGGCCTACTATAGTAAATGTTTTTCAAAAAATACTGCAGCATTCGCTGCGCCTGGAAGTTAGCTCGCCACGAAGCCCCTAATTAAAGTAAGTAGGTGAGAAAACTAAATTAATAATGAGAGGAATCAAGTTCTAAGCTTTATAAAAATAATCTCCTTTTAGGAGACTAGCTCAGCCTAATAAGCTTCCTAAGGAGTCAGTATGAAAATTAATCTCTACTTCTCTGACGGCCTGGCTACCCCAGGGTCGCCAGGGAGGGAAAAAGGTCGACCATGATACTGGAAAGCCGCGTCATGGTACCCGAGACGATGGCGATGCCCATCAGGATCACAACCGTGCCCGCCACGGGGCGAGCATAGGCGCTCCACCTTCCTAGGCTTTGCCGATGCAGAGCGAATCGGTTAATCAGTAAAGTGCTGGCAAGAAAAGGTAGCGCCAGTCCTGCCGAGTAGGCACTGAGATATATCATTCCAGCCTGGGCACTAGCAGCATTGGACGTGGCCATCAAGATGGCGCCCAGGATGGGGCCGATACAGGGCGTCCAGCCGATGGCAAAAGATACCCCGAACACAGTAGCCGAAAGCGGAGAGCCACCCTGGACATTGGGGGTGAACTGAAAGGTACGCTGGAAAAGCGGCAATCGGAACACGCCGGTCATGAAGAGGCCCAGCACGATCACCGCCGAGCCGGCAACCCAGTTGAATTCTTGGCGATACCCTCGCATCAGTTGCCCGATACTACTGGCGCCGAGCCCGAGTAGGATGAACACGATGCTGAAGCCGAAGACGAAGAAGGCACTGAGGGTCAATGCCTCTAACCGCCTGTCGGCTTTACCGGCACTACCGCCTGTGACCACCGACAGGTAGGCCGGTAACAGGGGCAGCGTGCAGGGCGAGAAGAAGGAGACCAATCCGCCGATAAAGGCGCCGACCAAGCCGATGGAAGAGAGAGATTCCAATGTGTTATCGCAACTTAAGTTATGGAGACGGCCAACAAGGGTATTGATACCAATCCCATGGTGCTACCTCCTATCATATCCATTTTAACGCCGTAAGAATTTTAAGGCTTACAGCTGCTTTAAGGTCAACCTTTATTGACAAATTATTTGTCTCCTATCGAATTGCAAATATTACACATCAAGCTTGACCTTAAAGTTGACTTCAAAGTTATGGTGGCTACTCAATGAATGACATGAGGACATTTCCATGGCGCTACAACTGGGCGAGACAGCACCAAACTTCACGATCGAATCCACGCAAGGCACGGTCAACTTTCACCAATGGCTTGACGACAGCTGGGCGGTGCTGTTCTCGCACCCCGCTGATTTTACGCCAGTATGCACCACAGAACTGGGCGCGTTTGCCAAGCGAAAGAACGAATTCACCCAGCGGGGTGCCAAACTGGTTGGGGTTTCGGTGGATCCCCTCAGCTCTCACCACGACTGGGCGGGGGATATTGAACAGACTCAGGGCACGGCCCTGAACTACCCCTTGCTGGCTGACGAAGATCAGGTGGTAGCGAAGCTTTATGGAATGATCCATCCCAAAGCCGACCCCAAACTGACGGTGCGTACGGTCTTCATCATCGATTCTGACAAGAAAATTCGTCTCACTTTGACGTATCCACCCAGCACAGGACGTAATGTCGACGAGATACTGCGGGTTCTCGATTCGCTTCAGCTAACTGACAAGCACAAAGTGGCCACCCCCGTTGACTGGCAAAATGGTGACGATGTCATCATCTCGCCATCGCTATCGAATGATGACGCTAGGCAACACTTTCCCGAAGGCTGGAACACCAAGACGCCCTACCTTAGGGTCGTGCGCCAACCGGAGCAATAGGAGCCCCGACCGGTAGATTCGTTGAGTCAGGCTGCCAGAAGCTTAGATTAATAATGTCGTGAGGTAACGCTATGCAAACACTAAGTATCGGCGAGCTTGCCGAACGAAGCGGGGTCGCTAGCCAGGCGATTCGATTCTACGAAAAAGAGAAACTTATGCCTCCTCCGAGGAGGACCGATGCCAACTATCGGCGTTACCCACTGGAAGCTGTGGATCGGTTGCAGTTTATCGTCCATGCCAAGCAGTGGGGCTTCACGCTGCAAGAGATTCGGGAGCTGCTAATGCTTCAGGATGCTAATGGCGACCGGGCGCAAGCTAAACGCATCGCCGGGGAGAAGCTGCACAAGGTGCGCGAGCAGATCAAGCACCTCACGCGGATTGAAGCCGTATTATCGAAAACACTGAGCGAGTGTGCAGGCGAAGGGCCTATGCAGGAAGGCTGCCCGATTGTTGAAGCTATCGCTGAGCAGGCTGAATGATCAGCACTTTCTCGACAGCGAACATGGGGAATCAAGCTCGCATATCGGGTCGTCAATAAATAACAGGAGATCTTCATTATGGCGCAAAACGTCGATATCGAGATTCGTGGTATGTCCTGTGCTTCCTGTGTTGGACGTGTGGAACGTGCACTCAGCCAGCAGCCAGGCGTGATCAACGCTCAAGTGAACCTCGCCACCCAGAAGGCGGCTATCCAGGTCGAAGCAGTTACCACGACCACTAGCCTACTCGACGCCATTGAAACAGCGGGCTATCAACCGGTAGTGGAAAGTATCGAGATTCCTGTTACCGGCATGAGTTGCGGATCTTGTGTCTCTCGGATAGAGCGAACGCTAACGAAGCTGCCCGGCATGGTGGAAGTGAGTGTTAACCTTGCTACCCAGAAGGCCTTCGTTCGTTTCCTGCCAGGAGCCGTTTCGTTAACGCGTATTCAGCATGCCATCCGCGAAGCAGGCTATGAACCGCAGGATACCGATACGCCGCCACCAACGGACAGCGAGGATCGGGAAAGAGCCGAGCTTCGCCGTCGAGTCGTGCTCGCGGCAATATTTACGATTCCGGTAGTCATCATCGCCATGGGGAAAATGATTCCCACTTTTGACGCGCTGTTAACGAGTCTAATGCCGCATCGCGGCTGGATGGGCGTTGAGTGGTTGTTGGCCACACCGGTGCAGTTCTATGCCGGGGCACGCTTCTATCGTACTGGCTTCGCCGAACTCCGGCATTTTAATCCTGGCATGAATAGCCTCGTTATGATCGGATCGAGCGCTGCCTATTTTTATTCGGTCGCCGCCCTGCTAATGCCCGCGCTCTTCCCCGTCGGAACCGCCGTGAGCTATTTCGAAGCGGCGGCGGTCATCGTGACGCTAATTCTGCTCGGTCGCTATTTTGAACACATTGCCAAGGGCCGCACCTCCGAGGCTATCAAGAAGCTTCTGCAATTACAGGCGAAAACTGCCCGCGTCATCCGCGAAGATGAAACCGTCGAGCTGCCTATCGACGCCGTCGTCACGGGCGATCGTATTTTGGTTCGCCCAGGGGAGCGTGTTCCAGTAGATGGCATCGTTGAGGAGGGCCACTCCTACGTTGATGAGTCGATGATCAGCGGTGAGCCAGTGCCGGTCGTCAAACAGAAGGATTCCGAAGTCGTCGGTGGCACTATCAACAAGAACGGTGCACTTACCTTTCGGGCCACGCGAGTCGGTGCCGACACTGTCTTGTCGCAGATCGTCAAGATGGTGGAAACGGCCCAAGCGGAGAAGCCCCCCATCCAGCAGTTGGCCGACAAGGTTGCTGGTGTATTTGTTCCCGTAGTCATCGCTATCGCCACGATGACCTTTGCACTCTGGTTCGCTTTCGGACCGGCGCCGTCTTTGTCGTTTGCTTTCGTCACTACCGTTAGCGTACTGCTAATTGCCTGCCCCTGTGCGATGGGCCTAGCCACCCCAACGGCCATCATGGTCAGTACCGGGAAAGGGGCCGAGATGGGAGTGCTATTTCGTAAAGGGGCGGCGCTTGAGACGCTGGCCAAGATGAATACGGTGGTGCTGGACAAGACCGGCACTTTGACCCAAGGACGCCCCGAACTGACTGATTTCGAAGCTATTAACGGTCATGAAAACGACGTGCTGCGACTGGTCGCGGCGGTGGAAGCTCAAAGCGAGCACCCCATCGCTGAGGCTATTGTGCAGGGCGCCAAGACCCGTGGGCTGGAATTACCCCCTGTCAGTCGCTTTAGTGCCGAGCCAGGCTACGGCATTGAAGCCGAGGTCGACGGCCACTTGGTACATGTGGGAGCTGATCGTTACATGCGTCGGCTGGAAATCGAGCTCGGCCAGGCAGAAACACGCGCCAAGGTGTTTGCCGAGAACGCCAAGAGCCCGCTCTATGCCGCGGTAGACGGCCAGCTTGCTGCAGTCATCGCGGTGGCGGATCCACTTAAGGAGGGCTCTGCCGAGGCCATCGCAGCACTCAAAGCGCAAGGGTTGGAGGTGGCCATGCTCACCGGCGATAACCGTGCCACTGCCGATGCTATCGCCCGACAGGTTGGCATCCAGCAGGTTCTCGCTGAGGTGCTGCCCGACCAGAAAGCGGCAGAGATCCGGCGTCTCCAGGCGGAGGGCAA
The DNA here is from genome assembly GCF_056857535.1 of Vreelandella sp. L-25. Lineage (NCBI taxonomy): Bacteria > Pseudomonadati > Pseudomonadota > Gammaproteobacteria > Oceanospirillales > Halomonadaceae > Vreelandella > Vreelandella sp. L-25. The sequence continues at coordinate 4,381 of NZ_JBSXNH010000016.1, read as the reverse complement.
GCGTGTCGCTTTTGTGGGGGACGGGATCAACGATGCACCCGCTTTGGCCCAGGCCGACGTGGGCATTGCGATCGGTACTGGCACCGATATCGCCATCGAGTCCGGCGATGTGGTGCTGATGAGTGGCGATTTGCGAGGCATCGTCAATGCCACGGCGCTCTCCAAGCGTACCCACCGGACCATTATCAGCAATTTCGTCTGGGCCTATGGCTACAACGTAGCGCTAATCCCCGTGGCGGCGGGCATGCTCTATCCGTTCATCGGCGTATTGCTCAGCCCCATGCTGGCGGCGGCTGCCATGAGTGTTTCCAGTGTCTTTGTGCTGACTAACTCGTTGCGGCTACGCCGTTTTACGCCTAATACCGGCGATGCCACACCACGTCCAAACGAGGCTGTTCATCGCGTCTAAACCAAACACCGTAGTGTTAAAGAGGAATTCAAAATGATGGGAAGTGATAGTTGCATGTGGGGTATGGCGGGGATGGGCCTAATAGCGATCTTGTTGATTATTGCACTGGGGCTTGGCGTTGCTGCGCTTATCAAGTACCTGTTTTTTAATAAGAAGCACTAAAACCAGCCAGTAAATGTGATCGACCTAATCCCTTGGAAAAACAGTAATTGATAAAGAGAGCATTCATGAGGCATATCCTACATTCTACTTATTACCTAGCCGCTGCAGGTCTGTTAGGTCTTATTACGTTGCCTGCGTTGGCGCAGGAAGCAGGAACCGATGCCAATGAGAGTCATCAGGCCGGCATTGCCGCTAATACTGAGTCTCCCTTGCCCAAGACGATTACCGTGTTGGTGGATCAAGGGTTCACCTTCCATGGCACCTTCGAGGCGCCTGACGATCTACAAGGCTATGCCTTATCTTATGATAATGAGCCTATGGCGGCTTATATTTCTTCCTCTTCCGACTATGCCGTCATTGGTACGTTAATCGACCCCCAGGGCAATGCCGTCATGGAAAGCCAGCTTCAGGCTCTGGTGCTGGAACCCATGCTGGAAGCTGCCTGGAGTGCGTTTGAAAACACTCGTTTTATCTCGGAGGGGAATGATGATGCATCGCATATTGTTTACACACTAACAGACCCCAACTGCCCCTACTGCAACGCACTCTGGAAGAATTCACGCCCGCTAATCGAGCAAGGCGTACTACAGCTTCGTCACGTGCTGGTCGGCGTGCTATCAGAGGACAGTCTTCGCAAAGCTGCCGCAATCCTTGAAGCCGACAATCCGGCTAGCGCTCTCGAAACCCATGAATTGGAATTTCGCAATGGCGGCATAAAACCGGTGGAGCCGTCGGAGGAGAGTCAAGCGCTGCTCAGAAAGCATGCCCAGATCATGCGCGAGGCCGGTGCTACAGGGACGCCGACCAGCTACTACCGTGATGAAGCCGGGAAAGTACAGCGTATCAATGGTGCAGTGTCGACCGACCAGCTTCACGAAATATTGGGTGTTGAATGATACTCCATCACGGTACAGGGCTGAGATGACATGTCTCCCTGCTCCCCACAACTGAGATGGACATGGCAACCAAGCTTAGTGTAAAGCAAAAGCTCTTTTTGGGGCTCTCTCTACTGATGGGCTTGGCGTCCCTCTATTGGATCCTGATGGAGACCGGCGCCTTGTCGGTCTTGACCGATAAGCAGGCCTTGCGTGAATGGGTTGATGGGTTGGGCGTCTGGGGGCCATTGGCCATCATCTTTATGATGATTACGGCCATTGTCATGAGCCCGATCCCCAGTGGTCCGATTGCCATGGTGGCCGGTGCGATCTACGGCCCAGTTTGGGGAACGGCCTATGTCGTTATCGGTGCCGAAGCCGGCGCTCTGCTCGCTTTCTGCATTGCTCGTTTGTTCGGCTATGAGGTAATGCAACGCTGGTCGCGTACGCGTCCCATCCTTAACTGGCTGGGGAAGGAACGCTCTCAAACCGGCTTGATGCTCATCGTTTTTGCATCCCGATTGGTGCCCTTCATTTCGTTTGATGCCATCAGCTACGCGGCAGGTATTACACCCCTGTCCTTCTGGCGCTTTTTGATCGCCACATTGGCCGGCGTAATCCCCACGGCGTATCTGATCGTCAAGTTCGGCGAAGTGCTAATTACCGCCGACTCCCGTGGTCTCACGATCGCGCTGGTCCTCATCAGTGGCATCACATTGCTGCCGCTGCTGGCGAAACGCCTATGGGCTCGGAAGCCATGACCGATGCAACCTAGTGCTCCAAATCAACTTCCGTAAGCACTAACAATGCTCAGCAGGCACTTACCCGCTACTACCTGTGAGACGTATACGTGAAATCTCGGACATTGCTATTTTTACCCCTATTGGGCTTTTTTGGTTTGAGCTTTTTCTTTTATCAGGGCTTATCAATGGATCCTAGCGCCAGAGATTCCCCCTTGTTAGCTCAGCCGTTTCCGGCCTTCAACCTGACGACGCTGGAAGACCCCTCAAGGGTCGTTGATGAATCTCTTTTTAAAGATAAGGTGACATTGGTCAATGTTTGGGGAGAGTGGTGCCCCACTTGCAAGCATGAAATGCCGCAGTTATTGGACTTAGCCGCGCGAGGCGTCCGCTTGGTTGGCATCAACTACAAGGATACCCAGGCAAAGGGACTCGAGTTTCTTGACGAGTTTGGGAATCCTTTTGAAGTCAATATTTTTGATCCAGAGGGTAACCTAGGTTTTGAGCTAGGTGTTTATGGCGCACCCGAAAGCTATCTGGTCGATACCGAGGGCACTATTCGTTACAAACATACAGGTTACATAACTTCTGAAGATGTTGAGCGAGTCATCCAGGAAGTCGAGAAGTGGAAACGATAAAACGGCTCTTAAGACGCAATAATTTTTGTTGATGACTCCAACAGTAACGATTGATTAAGGAAGATATATGCTGCAATACCCTCAAATCGACCCGATCGCCATCGCCATAGGCCCTCTTCAGATTCACTGGTATGGCTTAATGTATGTCATCGGGCTAGTGGCCGCTTGGTGGTTGGGTCGGCGTCGCGCCCACCGACTCGGCCTAAGCCACGATGATATAGGCGACCTGATCTTCTACGCCGCCATCGGCATCATCGTTGGCGGCCGCCTTGGCTATGCACTGTTTTACGGGCTCGAACAACTGCAAGCCAACCCCCTTTGGTTACTAAAAATCTGGGAAGGAGGCATGAGCTTTCATGGCGGCCTTGCCGGTGTGTTAGTGGCTGCCTGGCTGTTTGCTCGCAAACATCAACTGGCTTTTATTCAACTGACCGACTTCATTGCTCCGCTAGTCCCCATCGGCCTGGGAGCGGGTCGCCTCGGGAACTTCATCAATCACGAGTTACCGGGGAGAGTTAGTGATGTACCTTGGGCAATGGTGTTTCCATCCATGATGGAGCTGGGCCCAGAGCCACGGCATCCTTCGGCTCTCTACGAGTTTGCCCTTGAAGGTGTCGTGTTGTTTGCCGTGCTGTGGTGGCTATCGCGCCGACCACGTCAGCGGGGCCTCATCTCTGGGCTGTTCCTGCTTCTGTATGGAGCCTTCCGTTTCATCGTAGAGTTCGTGCGCCTCCCCGACCCTCAGTTGGGATTCATCGCTTTTGGCTGGTTAACCATGGGGCAGCTACTGACACTACCAATGATCGTCGCGGGCTTTGCTCTGGTCGCTTGGTCCAGAGGTCAGCCAATGGATAAGCCAAAGGCGGCGTTAAACTCATGAAACAAGTCTTCGCTTTTCTAACGGTGGCACTCTTTATAGTCACCCCGGTAGCGGCACGTGAAGAGATGTTTGAGGTTGGTGACAAAAGTTCCCCCTTTAACCGTTCGCCCCAACGTGACTTTCTACCGGCTAAAGAAGCCTTCCGAACCACCACCTGGCGAGACGATGATCGAGTTTATATCGGCTTCACCGCCGCCGAAAATTACTACCTTCACCGGCATCAGTTCGCGATTGAGAGTCTCTCTCAAGATATCAATTTCGGTGAGTTGGCTTTGCCGCCTGGCGAGCCAATGTCGCACGCGTCTTTAGGGAACATTAACGTTTTCTACGATCAGGTGTTGGTGAGTGCGCCCATCGAGGCGAGCGATACCGTTACCGGGCCGCTGGCCATCATGGTGACCTTTCAGGGCTGTTCCGACCAAGGACTCTGCTATCCACCCGAACAGGTCGAAATCGTATCACCGTACGGTTCGCCTCCGGCGGCCTTCACCATCAGCCCCTCCCGTGATACGGCGGGTAGCTCCAAAGGTGCCCCGTAAATGAATCCCGCCGACATGAGCCTGCCGCCGCTGGCGGCGGCCTTCGTCTTCGGCTTGCTGGGAGGCGCGCACTGTATCGGCATGTGTGGCGGCATCATGAGTGCCCTGACCTTTGCTGTGCCCCCCAGCATGCGACAG
>NZ_JBSXNH010000015.1:0-20143 GCF_056857535.1 Vreelandella sp. L-25 | reverse complement strand
ACCACTCGTCTACCGAAGGCGGCAGCAGGTAATCGGTCTGGCGATCCACAGGGATGAAGCGGCTCATGGCGATCTTCTCAGCTCGGCGATGACGGTGGTCAGTATCTCACGGTGCAACGGAAAGTCCGACAGGCTGCTAGGCCGCTGCCCTCCGCTCCGGTCGCTCCACAGGCTAACCCCGCCAGCCCGGCGGTTTGTATATTCCTGGCCGCGTTGATGTCGCGGTCAATGGGATAGCCGCAGCTTTCGCAGTGCCAGTGACGTTGCGACAGCGGCAGTTTCTCAACCTTGTAGCCACAGCCATGACACCGCTTGCTGCTGGGGAACCACTGGCTCACTTTCACCAGTTGGCGCCCCGCCCAGGCGGCCTTGTATTCCAGTTGCCGGACGAACTCACCCCACCCGGCATCGCTAATGGATTTAGAAAGCCGTCTATTCTTGATCATACCAATGATATTAAGTGACTCGACGCACAGGACTTGGTTTTCGTTAATGAGTGCGCGGGTCGCTTTGTGGGTAGCGTCACGGCGACAGTCGGCGATCTTGGCATGTAGCCGTGCCACTTTCCAACGGTGTTTGTTGCGGTTGTTTGAACCTGTCTGTTTTTTCGCCAACCGGCGCTGCAAGCAGGCCAGCTTCGCCTCGTAGCGTTTCAGGTGACGCGGATTGCCCGATTTTGCGCCGTCACTGGTAATGAACAAATCGCTCAAGCCGAGGTCAATGCCGACCGTTTTGCGCGTGACCGGAAGCGCTTTTGGCACGAAATCACACAGACAACTGATGAAGTAGCGTCCAGCACGATCGCGTGAAATCGTGATGGTAGAGGGTGCAGAGGGTAGTGACCGGCTCCATCGGATGGGTAACCGCGTCTTCGCTTTTGCGATAGTGATCTCACCATCCCGATAGCGGAACGCGGCCTTGGTCAGCCGGATCGACTGCCGGCAATCCTTGCGCTTGAAACGTGGGTAACGCGCCTTGAGCTTTGGGTTGAAGAAGTTGTCGAAGGCGGCTTTTTGGTCGCGGAGCGTTTGCTGCAGGATCACGCTGGAAACATCCCGCAACCACGGAAACTCCGCCTTTAAGCCCACCAGTCGCTTTTCCGCCGATGAGTGCGAGACCGATTCACCGCGCTGCTGATACGCCTCGGTGCGATAGGCCAGGGTATTATTCCAGACAAAACGGGCACACCCGAACGACTGCGCCAGCAGCTCAGCCTGTTCGGAAGTGGGGTAGAACCGTTCTTTGTAGGCGCGCTTTGTCATGCTGTATAAATATCAGGGCAATGAGGCGAAGTCAATCTGGCACCGCTACGCGGTGCGCGCTTGTATCACCGCCCGACTGGGAGATGCTTTACGCGCTGTTTGGTAATATCAGAAGCAGGAAAAGGGGCGCTGCTCAGCTCTGCCTGATCACTCGCTTGGGTGCTGGCAGGCAGCCCAATACCAAGAGCGACCGCAAAGGAAGTGCGTAGCAGTATCCTACGGCAAATAGTCAACAGTACCTGCAAAGCGTTCACCCCCTCTCCTGCCTCATACTACTTAGCCTTGCTGGCAACATACCTTGAATTTTCGCCCACTGCCACAAGGGCAAGGCTCATTCCGGCGTGGTTTTAAACGCATGACACTAGGCGTACCGTCGATATACCACCAGCGCCCCTCTTCCCGTACAAAACGCGAGACTTCCTCTAGCACATGCCAGCCACCCGACTCACGAAAAGTGGCGCGAAAATGCACGGAGCCTTGGTCATTTTGCACGGTTGGCGCGGCCACAATATCGAGCGCGACCCACTGGGTATCAGAATCGAGTGGTAGCTGCTGAGGGCGGGTCGAGGAATGCCAGGTGGCAAGTAGGTAGTCACGCTGATTCAACGCGAAAGCAGTGTATCGTGATCGCATCAGCGCTTCGGGAGTTGGTGGCAGCGTGACCCCTTGATAATAGGGCTGGCAGCAGGTTGCCAGCGGAGTATTGCTACCGCAGGGGCAACTTTTAGGCAATGAGTGAGTCATAGGAGTGGCTCTGGCTTGTGCAAGGAGCAAACGATGTAGATGTTTTGTTTCGGTATTAGCCCTGAGTTAGGTATAGTAACAGAGCAAGATCCCTAGACAGACGGAGTACGACAACACGATCAATCATTCTTTCCAAACGCAGTGGAGGTTCTCCTATGAAGGTTTACAAACCGGAATGGCAGTGCACGTTTAGCGTAAACGAAGGCGCGGAAGAATCAGCAAACTGGAAAGAGCGAATCGCGTGGCGGCTTAGAGGGTTTGCCGACCGGCTAGAAGGCGGTGGCCGCACGATAAAAATCGACTACAACGTCTCACCACAGGTGAGCCGTGACGAAGTAGATACCTGCTTGGGGAAAGGGTTTGAAGTCACGCAACGGCTGCTTACCCAGCTTGCCCATCAACAGGCGTGCGAAGATGTGATGCGCCATGCGAAAGCAGAGCTTTACGAAGAGCAGCATCAGCACTAACAGCCAGACCGTAAGCGTCTCAAGAAAACACCCGCCCGATCACACTGGCGGGTGTTTTTTATTGGGTGCAAATAAACGCGTTAGCCTGAATATGGCGTTTCCAGAGCGCTGCCTAAGCGCTGCATAAACGCACTACATTCATCGAGCTGCGCCGTTTCAATATACTCATCCGGCTGGTGGGCCTGGGCAATACTGCCCGGCCCTAAAATGATGGTTTGCAGCCCCTGCCCCTGGAACTGTCCGGCCTCCGTCGCATAGGCCACCGCGTGCTGGCAGCAGCCGCTGGGCAGGTGATCCTGCGCTAACCGCAGCACCTGCTGATTGTCTCGGTCGGCCAGCCCCGGTACCGTCACGTTCAGCGGTTCAGTAATAATTTCCACGGTTTTGCCCTGAGCACTTAACGCCTCACTGAGCATTGCGCAGTAGTCGCTAAAGCGCCCGTACACCTCTTCAAAGGTTTCTGTGGGTAGGTGGCGAATTTCCCACTCGAACTGGCACTCCCGAGCCATGATATTAATGGCCGTGCCGCCTTTGATTTTACCCACATGCAGACTGGTATGGGGCACGTTAAAGGCATGATCCACCCGACCCTCTTCCACTAGCACTGCCATAGTATCTTCAATAAAGGTGACTAGCCTTGCCGCCACATGAATGGCGGACGTACCTTGATTCACTTGGCTGCTGTGCGCTTCACGGCCAATCACTGTGGTACGCAGGTTGGTCGCACCTTTTTGCGCCACCACCGGCTGCATGCTGGTGGGCTCGCCGACAATCACGTGGGCCGTGGTGGAGTAGTGCTCATAAAAGCGCTTAATCAGGCTGGGGGCGCCCACGCAACCGATCTCTTCGTCATAAGAGAAGCCGAAGTAGATCGGCTGCTTCAGCGGTGCCTTCGCCCAGGTGGGCACCATGGCGAGCGCGCAGGCAATAAAGCCCTTCATATCGCAAGTGCCGCGGCCATACAAACGGCCATCACCGCCATCGCGCAGGGTGAACGGGTCGCTACTCCACGGCTGCCCTACGACGGGCACCACATCCGTATGCCCGGAAAGCATCACCCCGCCGGGCGCATCAGGGCCGATGCGCGCAATCAGGTTGGCTTTGGTACCGCAGGGGCTCATCACACGCTCAGCGGTCACGCCGTAATCGGCTAAATAGCGCTCAACAAACTCAATCAGCGCCAGGTTCGACTCGCTAGAGGTGGTATCAAACGCCACCAGTTGGGTCAGCAGCGCAGTTACGTTCGTCATGTTTATCTCGTTGGTTAGGCTTTTTAGCCACCCTAGCACCCCGCATTCCCTTTGCCTACTGAGCGCTACCAGCGTCTCGCCGAATGTTGTCCGTCACGACAAGTTCACCGTGCATTCATGAAATCGTCATCTACACTTTCTACTGTTCAGTGCACCCAAAAACCTTAATAAACGTACTGCGCACGACCTACAAGGAGCCGTTATGTCTCGTTTCACGTTGCACGCGCTTGCCCTCGGTGTGGCGACCGCCACGTTAAGTGTTTCCGCCAATGCCGCTACCGAAGTGACCTGGTGGCACGCGATGGGCGGTCAACTCGGTGAAATTCTGGAAGGCATGACCGAGGAGTTCAACGCCTCTCAAGACGAGTACCGCGTGACGCCCAGCTACCGCGGCAACTACACCGAAACCATGACCGGCGCCATTGCAGCGTTCCGCGCAGGCGAGCAGCCGCACATCCTGCAGGTGTTTGAAGTCGGCACCGGCACCATGATGAACGCCGAAGGGGCGATTTATCCGGTGTATGAGCTGATGGAAGCTCATGGCCGTGCGTTTGATCGCGAAGCCTTCCTGCCCGCCGTGGTGGGCTACTACACCGATACCAACGGCAATATGCTGTCGTTCCCGTTTAACTCCTCCACGCCCATCATGTACTACAACCGTGATGCGTTTGAGGAAGCTGACCTAGACCCAGAACAGCCGCCGCAAACCTGGGAAGAGCTCGCAGAGTACGCCACTCAAATTACCGAGTCTGGTGCTGCTAACTGCGGCTTTACCACCTCTTGGCCGAGCTGGGTGATGCTGGAGAACTTCTCCGCTATGCACAACTCGCCGTTGGGTACGCTGGAAAACGGCTTTGGCGGCATGGAAACCGAGCTGAACTTCAACAACGAGCTGGTCGCCCGCCACTGGGACAACCTGAAAACCTGGCAAGACGCTGGCGCGTTCAAATGGGGCGGCCCGGGTTCTGGCCCGGATGCCGAACCCATGTTCTACTCCCAGGAGTGCGCGATCTTCTTTGGCTCCTCTGCTTCCCGTGCCGACGTCGCTGCCAATGCCGACTTCGAAGTGGGCTTTGGCATGCAGCCCTACTACGACGACGTAGAAGGTGCGCCGCAAAACTCCATCATTGGCGGGGCTACCTTGTGGGCTTTGCAAGGCCACACCGATGAGGAGTACGCCGCCGTAGCAGCGTTTTTCGAGTATCTCTCCCAGCCGGAAGTTCAGGCCGAGTGGCACCAGCAGACCGGCTACCTGCCGATCACGCAAGCCGCTTGGGATCTGAGCCAAGAGCAGGGTTACTACGATGAGAACCCCGGTGCGGATATTTCGCTCAAGCAGATGACGCTGAACGAGCCCACCGAGAACTCCAAAGGCCTGCGCTTTGGCAACTTCGTCCAGATCCGCGACATCATCTCTGAAGAGATGGAAGCTGTGATGACCGGCAACAAGTCGGGCCAAGAAGCGGCCGATGCGGCAGTAGAGCGCGGCAACCAACTACTGCGCGACTTTGAATCCGCGAATCAGTAAGTAAGCACCTGCTTCGCCGCCTGCCCTTGGCAGGCGGCGAGCCTGTTTTTAAGTGCCCCACTTATTGGTTCCGTTTATAGACGCAGGATACGTTGCCTATGCAAACCAAACGCATGACCTTCCCAGGGCGTTTTTTGCCCTACGCCCTGCTGGCTCCTCAGGTCATTGTCACGCTGATTTTCTTTATCTGGCCGGCCGGACAAGCGCTCTATCAGTCGCTACTTCGTGAAGATGCTTTTGGGCTACGCACGACCTTCGTGGGGCTGGAGAATTTTTCCCGCCTGTTTCGTGACGGCAACTATCTCAACTCGCTCTCGGTGACGGCCATTTTTGCCATTGGCACCACGCTGCTGTCCATGGCGGCGGCGCTGCTGCTGGCCTGCACGGTGAATCGCATGATTCGCTTGCGCAGCACCTACACCACACTACTGGTATGGCCCTATGCCATTGCCCCCGCCATTGCCGGGGTACTGTGGTGGTTCATCTTCAATCCCTCCATCGGCATCGTGCCTTATATGCTGGATATGGTGGGCTATCAGTGGAACCACCGAACCTCAGGGGCGGACGCCATGCTGCTGGTGATTTTTGCCGCCGCCTGGAAACAGATCTCCTATAACTTTCTGTTCTTCCTGGCCGGGCTGCAGTCGATCCCCCAATCGCTTATCGAAGCCGCCGCCATTGATGGTGCCAGCCCCATGAAGCGCTTCTGGACCATTGTGTTTCCCCTACTGTCTCCCACCACCTTCTTCCTGATGGTAGTGAACGTGGTGTACGCGATGTTCGATACCTTCGGGATTATTCACGCCACTACCCAGGGCGGCCCCGCCCAGGCCACCAACACACTAGTGTACAAGGTGTACGCCGATGGTTTCGTGGGCCTGAACCTGGGGTCATCTGCCGCGCAGTCGGTGATTTTGATGGTGATTGTGGTCGCACTCACGGTGGTGCAGTTCCGCTTTATTGAGCGCCGGGTGAACTACTAGCCGCAGGCTGACTGTTGGAGTCTTGTCATGGTTGAAAATCGTCCCTGGGCGAACTTTTTTGCCCACTTAACGCTGATGCTCGGCGTCGCGGTGGTGGTGTTTCCCGTCTACGTAGCGCTGGTGGCCTCGACCCAAGCGCCGGGCGACCTGCTACGCGGCACGCTACCAATGTTGCCAGGTGCCCACGGCATCGAAAACTTTACCCGTATGTGGCAATCCGGCGTCTCAAACGCGGGCGCGCCGCCGGCCGGCACCATGCTATGGAACAGCTTCATCATGGCCATGGCGATTACCGTGGGTAAGCTGTCGATCTCGCTGCTTTCCGCGTTTGCGATTGTCTACTTCCGCTTCCGCTTTCGGATGTTCTTCTTCTGGCTGATTTTCATCACGCTGATGCTACCCGTCGAAGTCCGCATTATTCCGACATTTCAGGTCGTTGCAGATCTCAATATGCTAAACAGCTTCGCGGGGCTTTCGATACCGCTGATTGCTTCCGCCACCGCGACGTTTCTGTTTCGGCAGTTTTTCATGACCATCCCCGAGGAGATGTTGGAAGCGGCCCGGGTGGATGGCGCAGGCCCACTGAAATTCTTCAAAGACATTTTGATGCCGCTCTCCATCACCAATATCGCCGCACTGTTCGTGATCATGTTTATTTACGGCTGGAACCAGTATCTGTGGCCGCTGCTGATCACCACCGACCCGGACTACTACACCATTGTGATGGGCATTCAGCGCATGACCTCTGAAGAGAACCCCCAGTGGCACCTTATTATGGCCGCCGTGGTGATGGCGGCTCTGCCACCGGTATTAGTGATTCTGTTTATGCAACGCCTGTTTGTGAAAGGCCTGACCGAGACGGAGAAATAACCATGGCCAGCATTACCTTGGAAGGGCTGAAAAAAACCTACGCGGGCAACGTGGCAGCGGTCAAAGGCGTCGATTTACATATCCAAGATGGCGAGTTTGTGGTGCTGGTGGGGCCTTCTGGCTGCGGTAAATCCACGCTGCTGCGCATGGTGGCAGGCCTGGAGAGCATCACTGAAGGCACGTTAAAGATCGGCGAGCGAGTGGTGAACCAACTTGAGCCCGCCGAGCGGGATATCGCCATGGTGTTCCAAAACTACGCCCTCTACCCGCATATGACGGTGTACAACAACCTGGCATATGGCCTGAAGAATCGCGGCTTCAAGAAAGACGACATCGACCAGCGGGTGCGCACGGCGGCCAAGATGCTGGAGATTGAGGACTTTTTGGAGCGCAAACCGCGCAAGCTATCCGGCGGCCAGCGCCAGCGGGTGGCGATGGGCCGTGCGTTAGTGCGCGAGCCCGCCGCGTTTCTGTTTGACGAACCGCTCTCTAACCTGGATGCCAAGCTGCGCGTGCAGATGCGCGTTGAGATCAAGCAGCTTCAGCGGCGGTTAAAAACCACCAGCCTCTATGTGACCCACGACCAGCTCGAGGCGATGACGCTGGGGGATAGGCTCGTGGTGCTCAATGCTGGTCAGATCGAGCAGGTGGGCACCCCGATGGAGATCTACTCCCGTCCGGCCACTATGTTTGTGGCGGAATTTATTGGCTCACCGGCTATGAACATGCTGCCGCTGGATTACCTTGCGCAGCAGGATACCCAGGGCGTGCTGAGCCAGTTGCCGAAAGAGACTGATACCGTCGGCATCCGCCCAGACGATATGCAGCTCGCCCCGCCGGCCGCGCCCTATATAACGTTGAACGCTACCTTGATGCTGTTTGAAGCCGCCGGGGCAGAGAGCCATCTCTACCTAAACTTGGCAGGCAGCGACCAACCTACGGTGGTGCGTACCGCAGGCCAGCCGCCGGTCAGCGAAGGTGAAACGCTGCAGGTGTACGTGACCAGCGATGCGCTTCACCCGTTTAATAGCGCCACTGGCAAACGTACCGCACACTAGCCCCTGCGCCTTAGGCGGGTAACAACGCTACTCGTCTAGGGCGCGGCCGGTACCGCTATGCCCTAATCCTATTCGCATGGCCGATACCGGCATGGTTACCTGGGTATTCAAAAAAGAGACGAGCACAAGCACCGCAACGACGTCTCTTGGTATATTGCCAAACGGCCTGGCACCCGCCAGAAGCGAGATGCCAGGCGACAGAAAGTCGAAAAAATCAAAGCCAGTATCCGTGCCAAGGTGGAGCACCCCTTTCGGTACATCAAACACGTTTTGGGTTATGGCAAGGCTCGCTATCGTGGACTGGCCAAAAACACTCAGCGCCTCACTTACTGCATGATGGCTGTCTGTCATCGCTTGTTCACTTGCCTGTCTTGGCAGTGTCATTGTGCCCGCGCAACATAATGAGAAACGTGATAAAGGGACGAATCGCTCATGCGGCTCTGTATCGTTAGCGAAACATGGTCTCCAGAAATTAACGGCGTTGCGCATACTCTCAACCGGATATGTCGTGAGCTGCAGCGGCTGGGCGTCACAATGGATGTGATTCGCCCTAAGCCTAAGGCACCCGGCAGTGCCACCTATGCCACCCAAGAACTACAGGTTAACCACCTGGCGCTGCCCGGCTATCGTGATGTTCAGGTGGGATTTGCTCGCCCGTCCACGTTGCAGCGGTTTTGGCAACAGCACCGGCCAGATGTGATTTATTTAGCCACCCAAGGCCCGCTCGGCTGGGCAGCTCGCCAGGCAGCGCAACAGTTGAGCATTCCGCTGGTGGCAGGTTGGCACACCAACTTCGATCATTACTGCCATGATTACGGCGCCTCTTGGCTCTCTGCCGCGACTCGCCGCTATTTGCGCTACTTTCACAATGGCTGCGCACTGACACTAGTGCCCACTCATCAGCAAGCCACAGCTTTACGCCAACAGGGTATCCATGAAGTACAGGTGCTCGCTCGGGGGATTGATGGGGAAAAATTCTCTCCAGCTCACCGTAGTGCAGAGCTGCGTAAGCAGTGGGGAGTTAGCGAGCACCAGCCGGTCGCCCTCTATGTCGGGCGACTCGCACCAGAGAAGAATCTGGCCCTGCTACAAGAAACGCTGCAAGCCATGCGCAATGTGCGCCCCGATATGGCACAGGTGATCGTTGGTGATGGCCCAGGGCGTGCACAGTTAGAGAAGGCACTCCCTGACGCACATTTCACCGGATTTGTGGATAAACATGAGCTAGCTTGCCACTACGCCAGTGCTGATATGTTTGTATTTCCTTCGCTGTCGGAAACGTGGGGCAACGTAGTAACGGAGGCAATGGCAAGCGGCTTGGCGGTAGTTGCTTATCGTCATGCAGCCAGCGCGGAGCTGATCCAAAACGGCCATAACGGGGTGACCGTAGCGCCTAACGACGCCCACGGCTTTCAAGAAGCGGCCGTGGCACTGTGCCAACACCCCGCCGATTACGCACGAATAGGAAGAGTTGCCCGTTTACGCGCGCTAGAACAAAGCTGGTCGGGCATTGCTGAGCAGTTTCTGCGCTACCTACACCATGCCCAGGAGGCCCACCATGCGAGCTCGCCCGCTTGTCGTATTCGATCGTCTTGACCTGTGGGAGTGGCGGTTTTGCCAACGGGTCACGCATCTCTCGCTCTACCGCCCCTGGCGGCTAACGCTGAAAACAGCCAGTAAGTTAGGCGACTGGCCGGTGTGGGTACTGCTGATTGCTGCCCAGCCCTGGCTTCAACCTGATGGCACGTGGCGGATGATGCAGTACTCGCTGATCGCCCTGGTAGCTGTCACGGTTTATAAGCTGGTCAAAACCAAGCTGTGCCGAGAGCGCCCCTTTATCACTTACCTGGGAGGCGTACACTGCGGTGAACCCGCTCGAGATCGCTACAGTTTCCCCAGTGGCCACACCATGCACGCCGTCATGTTCAGCGTATTAGTGGCCGCCCACACCCCCTGGCTGCTGCCGATTGTTCTTCCACTCAGCCTACTCATTGCAATTTCTCGAGTGGGGCTAGGGCTGCATTATGTCAGCGATGTACTGGTTGGTGGCGTGATGGGCTATGGCTTTGCACTGCTGAGCCTTTATTGGATGGGGTAAGAGTCTCTACATGCCAACATGCAAAAGCCACCCAAAAAAAAGGTGGCTTTTTATTTATTATTCAATTACTTACATATCAGGCGGCATGTCGTCGCGATCCTCTGTAGCCGTCATAAATGATGTTTTAAACATCATGTACAGGCCCACCCCCGAAAACCCTAGAAACAGCACGAACATGCAGAACATCAATACCATCACCATAGCGCTTGTCCCTGTCAGTGTGCGGCCGATGCGTTGACGTCTTATAACCGCTGATTTTGGTTTACCCGAAAGGATAGACCAAAATACTTTGCATATCTGTACAGGAACTATGCAACACCCCTAAGGCGAGAAAAAACGTTATATAAATCAATGTATTAATGATTGAAAAATAAACGCAAAAAAACCACCTCACAGTTGCGAGATGGCTGTTTTGCATCGCTGCCACTCCTTGGCTTCGATGATCAGCACGGCCTTATGCTGATAAGAGTGAGCAGGCTAAGAGTCCATTCACGTCCGTGATGCTTACTGGGCCTCCTGCCCTCCTCTATTGCCTATTAGCCTGCTCACGCTTTGATGGGTTGGAACTTGGTTGCCAACAGTGAAATTGGTTAAATCATCAATGGTGACACTATAAGTATTAACACTTATAACACTTATAACACTGCAGGCATTGGGCCAATCATACCAATAAATAAAAAATATCTTTAATATCAATAAATTAAACAAAAAAATAAAAGCCCAGCCTAACCGAAATTGACAGAAAACTCAGGGATGACATGGATAATATTGACACATGCGACAAATGCGCACGGTTCACATCTATGCTAAGGAGAGATAAGCAGCGTTGGTAAAACGTTCCACCTCATGGCTACTTACCGGTGGCAACCCGCACCAACAGCGCTTATGTTACTCATCACACCATGACGCCCCAGCGGGGCATTATTTAGTAGAGAGGAAAGACCCAATGAAACGCACCATTGCGCTTGGCATACTCTTACTGGCCACACTACTCACCATTAGCGGCTGTAACACAGTTCGCGGTATGGGCCAGGATATTGAGCAGGGTGGTGAAGCCATTCAGCGTTCGGCGGATTAAACCATGATGATGACCGTCTACCTTTCACATGGCTTGGAGAGTGGCCCAGGGGCACTGAAAATGCAGGCGCTCAAGGGTATTGCTGAACAGCTTGATGACTGTGAGCCGGTCGTCATGGATTACCGGGGCATGGACGAGCCAGCCGAGCGATTGAAACACCTTACCGCTACTCTGCTGGCTCGTGGTGATGACCCCGCCCGCTGTGTATTAGCAGGCTCAAGCTTAGGCGGCTGGCTCAGCGCTGCCGCCAGTACGCAAACACCGGTGTTGGGCTGTTTTTTACTCGCCCCCGCGCTTGGCCTGCCTGAGTACCCAGAGACCTCACCGACGATTCAAGCCCAGCATACGCATATCATTCATGGCTGGCGCGATGATGTGGTACCCCCAGGCCCAGTGATTGAGCGTGCCCGCCTACAGCGCTTGTCACTGCGAATGATTGATGACGATCATCGCCTGCATAGTAGCCTGGACACTATCCTGGACGACTTTACACGCTTCTTAGCCCAGTGTGCGGACGCCCGCCCACCGGTTTAGCCTCAGCAACGCACCGGAAAACGAAAAACGCGTACAGCAGTCGACATAAGCACCCAAAACCTATGCAAATAATATACACCAAAAGGATAGTGCACATGTTTGGACTATTTAAGCGCGACCCAAAAAAGAAGCTTCAACAAGCGTACGAACGCAAGCTGCAAGCGGCGATGGAAGCTTCCCGCAACGGCGATATGCGCGCCAACGCCACACTGACAGAAGAGATTCTTGCCGACATCAACCGCCTTAAGGCTCAAGAGGGCTAACGCGGTGCGCATCAGTTTGGGTTTGGCTGCGCTGCTCACAGGCACCTTAACCACGCACGCCTACGGAAGCTGCCGCCATGGTGTGGGGCATCAGCTAGAAGGGCTGGGGATTCAACACACTTTCAGCCTGCTGCCCTGGGAACAGGCTGAGTGCGACCTCCCCGAGCCAACACTGGCTGATGCCGTGTTTGTACTCCCTGCCCCCATTTCCGCCGAGCCGATGCCCTAGGCGTCATCCGCCAACGCAGGCAGCAGCGTTTTTAGTTTACGGGTAAGCGTATTACGCCCCCAGCCCAGCAGCTCAGCGGCCTCGCCTTTGCGACCACCGGTATGCTTGAGTGCAGTTTCAATCATAATGCGCTCGAAATCGGGTACCGCCTCTTCCAGCAGGTGCGTATGGCCTTCTGCCAAAGCATGATCAGCCCAATCGCGAAATGCTGAACGCCAATCACCGTGGACGCTACTTTCCGACGCACCGACCGTGCGTAGCTCTGGCGGCAGGTCTTCTACCAGGATTTCCCGGCCAGAGGCCATGACCGTTAACCAACGGCAGATATTTTCCAGCTGACGCACGTTGCCGGGCCACGGCAGCCGGGTTAAGTGCGCCTCTGCCTCAGGGGTCAGCACTTTGATATCGGTGGAAAGCTCTTTCGCCGCTTCGGCCAAAAAATGCCGGGTTAGCCGGGGAATATCTTCGCGGCGCTCAGCAAGGCGCGGTAGATGAACGCGAATCACGTTCAGGCGATGGAACAAGTCTTCACGAAAACGCCCATCATCTACCAACGACTCTAGGTTCTGGTGGGTTGCCGCGATAATCCGCACATCAACTTTTACCGGGGTATGCCCGCCCACGCGGTAAAACTCGCCGTCGGCCAGCACGCGCAGCAGGCGGGTTTGCGTCTCAGCGGGCATATCGCCGATTTCATCCAGAAACAGCGTGCCACCGTTGGCCTGCTCGAAGCGCCCTTGGCGCTGGGCAGCCGCCCCGGTAAACGCGCCTTTCTCATGGCCAAACAGTTCGGACTCTATTAAGTCACGAGGAATTGCCGCCATATTCAAAGCAATAAACGGCTTGCCCGCCCTCGGGCTGTGCTGATGCAGCGCCTGGGCGACACGCTCTTTACCGGTGCCCGACTCACCGTTAATCAGTACCGTAATGTGCGAGTGGGAGAGCCGCCCAATGGCGCGAAAGACTTCCTGCATGGCGGGCGCTTCACCGATGATCTCGGCGCTTAGGCCTTCCGGCACGCTCACCGGCCGCTGGCGTTCACGGGCGTGGGCTACCGCACGGCGTACCAGCGCCAGCGCCTCATCCACATCAAACGGCTTGGGCAAGTACTCAAACGCCCCCCCCTGATAAGAGGCCACGGCGCTGTCTAAATCGGAGTGAGCGGTCATGACAATGACCGGCAGGTCCGGGTGGGCTTCGCGAACCCGTGACATTAAATCCAGCCCATCAATCCCCGGCATGCGAATATCGGTCACCAACACATCCGGTGGGCTTTCCAGCAGCCGTGCCAGCGCTGTGTCGGCACGCTCAATACACTCAACCTCTAGGTCTGGCTGCGCCAGTGCGCGCTCCAGCACCCAACGGATAGCGCGGTCATCATCGACAATAACCACCCGTGCAACATCGGTACGTGTCGCCTCAGTCATGACGCTTCTCCGGTGCAATTAATAACTAATGGAATCAGTAAACGAAATTCGGTATGTCCAGGTCGTGAGTCGCATTCGATCAATCCCTGATGTTGATACAAAATTGACTGAGCAATGGATAGCCCCAAACCGCTGCCTTCCGCGCGGCCAGACACCATCGGGTAAAAGAGGGTTTCGCGTAGGCTTTCAGGAATGCCAGGGCCGTTATCAATCACGCCGACTTCGCTCACTAGCCGGTGCCGCTCGGCGCCTAAAGTGAACTGGCGCCGGGCACGGGTGCGCAGAATCAGCTCCGGTGAGGGGGTCTCTGCATCGCTCATGGCCTGCACCGCGTTACGCGCCACGTTCAATACCGCCTGAATCATTTGCGACTCATCACCGGAAAGATCCGGCAGGCTGGGGTCGTAATCGCGGTTGACGGTGACATGGGGATGCTCGGCAATCAGCAGCGCTCGCACTCGCTCCAGCACTTTATGGATATTGACCGGCTCATGCTTAATGATGCGGTTCGGGCCCAGCATGGAATCAACCAAATCTCGTAAGCGGTCTACTTCTTCGACGATGATATGGGTAAATTCCCGCAGCGCCGGGTCGTCTAAATCACGCTCCAGCAGTTGCGCCGCACCGCGAATGCCGCCTAATGGGTTTTTCACCTCGTGGGCCAAGCCCCGCGCCAGCACCTTAATGGTCTCTTGGCGGGTGGTGAGCGCCTCTTCGCGGGAAATCTGCATCAAGCGGTCTCGCGGCTCGACTTCCAGCAGCAGCTCATCGGCTGAGAGGGGCGTTACCGTATAGTCCACCGTGAGTGGCTCACTATTGAGCGGCGTGATACGCGCTTCCCGCTGGGTATAGGGGTGAAAGGCATCCCGCGCTTTGGCCAATACCTCATCAATACTTTCCCCACCGCCTAGCAAGGTATCTAGACTAATACCCTGCACACGGCTAAAGCTCACCGCTAGCAGCGCTTCCGCCGCTGGGTTCATCCAGCGGACACGGAGTTCACCGTCGAGCAGTAGCACTGCGGTGGTGAGATGTTCTAATAAGCGCTGATACATGGCGTGTCCTGAAACGTCGCTCTAATAATAGTGTGATGAACAATAGCGTGATGGGATCGTTGAGAGAGGAACTGCAAAAAGCGCGCCAATTAAGCACAAACGGCGGCATGCACGGCTGATGGGCAGCCGGTGTGGGCACAGCGAGCCGTTATAGCGCACTGCCGAACAAATTCAGATACTCCTATGCACCATTGTAGTGCATTGCACTATTCAGCAATAAAAATAGTCACCGGATCGGTGCGGTGTTGAATACGCCCTTGGCTATCCAACAGTTCGGCCTGCAGCTGGTGTTGGCCCGCTGGCAAGCCCGCCAGCCAGAACGCATCGCTATGCAGGGCAGATTGGCTTAGTTCGCCATTCACGAGCAGTTGAATTTGGTGGTCGTCGCGTAGCGGCGGCGAAACCGCCACTTCAACCGGCGTCATATTATTTCGCAACGAGGCCCCCGCCGCTGGGTTAGCAATCGCAAAGCGGTCATAGGGCATAAACGGTTGGCCAGGATTCCCCTTGGCGCGGGGAGACAGAGAAGCAGGCCGAGCAGCGGTAGGCACGCTCTGCAGCGGGGCCAGCGTGATCGCTTTACCACCACGCTCTGGGTTGTCAGTAAACGTCACGTTGCCCTGCGCATCCACCACACGATACACCGTTTGAGCCTGCGCAGCGCTTACCCACAAGCCCAGCAGTAGCGCAGCCCCTGTGGACAAACCACTTTTTTGACGCAAACGCCATCTACTGATCATTACTTTCTCACCCTTATGTTGCTCCAACAAAGAACCCCGCCGAGGCGGGGTTTTTCAGGCTAATCACACCGCAAGGGTGATGTTAGCACTCTTGTTAAAACGGTGTTTAGCAACCGTTCTTAGCAAGAGTAGTACATGTCGAACTCGATCGGGTGAGTGGTCATGCGAATGCGCTCCACTTCTTCCATCTTCAGCTCGATGTAAGCATCGATCATTTCATCAGTAAATACGCCGCCTTCGGTCAGGAACGCACGGTCAGCATCGAGTGCTTCCAGTGCTTGGTCCAGGCTGTTGGCAACGGTCGGTACGGACTTGCCTTCTTCCGGCGGCAGGTCGTACAGGTTCTTGTCCATGGCATCGCCAGGGTGGATCTTGTTCTTGATACCGTCGATACCCGCCATCAGCATCGCTGCAAACGCCAGGTAGGGGTTAGCAGTCGGATCAGGGAAGCGAGTCTCTACACGCTTGCCTTTCGGGCTAGCGGTGTAAGGAATACGGATAGAAGCAGAACGGTTACGGGCACTGTAGGCCAGCATGACCGGTGCTTCGAAGCCCGGAACCAGACGCTTGTACGAGTTGGTAGAAGCGTTGGTGAAGGCGTTCAGGGCACGAGCGTGCTTGATGATACCGCCGATGTAGTACAGCGCCATTTCAGACAGGCCCGCGTACTCGTCGCCAGCAAACTGGTTCTGACCATCTTTCCAGAACGACTGGTGTACGTGCATACCAGAACCGTTGTCGCCTACCAGCGGTTTCGGCATGAAGGTAGCGGTTTTGCCGTAAGCGTGCGCCACGTTGTGGATCACGTACTTCATTTCCTGAACTTCGTCAGCTTTCTTCACCAGCGTGTTGAATTTAACGCCGATTTCGTTCTGACCCGCGTTGGCAACTTCGTGGTGGTGAACTTCCACGGTCTGGCCAATCGCTTCCAGGGTGTTACACATCGCGCCACGGATATCGTGGAAGCTATCGACCGGAGGAACCGGGAAGTAGCCGCCTTTCACGCGCGGACGGTGACCCAGGTTGCCGCCTTCTACTTTGTTGTCAGTTGCCCAAGCGCCTTCATCAGACGTGATTTTGTACATAGAGCCCTGGATATCGGACTTCCAGTGCACTTCGTCAAAGATGAAGAATTCCGGCTCTGGGCCGAAGAAGGCGGTGTCGCCCAGACCGGTAGACTGCAGGTAAGCTTCTGCACGCTTAGCGATAGAGCGCGGGTCGCGATCATAGCCCTGCATGGTAGCAGGCTCGATGATGTCGCAACGCAGGATCAGGGTAGCGTCTTCGGTGAAGGGGTCCAGGAAGCCGGTGCCGTCTTCCGGACGCAGGATCATGTCGGATTCATTAATGCCTTTCCAGCCTTCAATAGAAGAGCCGTCAAACATTTGGCCGTTTTCAAAAAACTCTTCATTCACGTCGCGTGCCGGTACGGTGACGTGCTGCTCTTTACCGCGCGTGTCGGTGAAACGCAGGTCTACCCACTTAACATCATGTTCTTCGATTAGCGCGAGAGTCTTGGCTGACATAGTGTCCTCCGGTATGAGCGTGGCTTAAAGCTTGTAACTGTAAGCTATCGATAAAAGTGTTATTCAACAAACCGTTCAACACGCAGCTGCATGTGGCGCGTTTGTCTTTTTTGTTCGCTTAACGTTTGCCTGACGATGGACAACAAAACGCCCAGCGATCATTTCAGACCGGCTATCGTTGTAGCATGCCGAGAGGCTTCTGCATACGATCTAATAGCTGGTGACAAAACCATCTACAATGTACAAGCACAGAGCATGCCAACTCTGCACCATTATGGCATCAAAAATTTATAATGCTTTGTTTTTAAAATACAAAAACCTATGGAGAGATGCCTCTTCATGTAGCAAAGGCCTTTTGGTTGCGCACAAAAGCGCCTTTATTTTTTATTGGCGCACCATAAAAGCTCATAAAAAGGTATCAGTGCACCAGGTTGGTTCAAAAAACCCAGCGCCTAGCGAGCTACCGTCAGAAAACTTTATCTCGATACGCAAATAAACCAACATCTACAACAAATTACTTTCAGACATGCTTCATAACAAAGGGAGCCGCTTACATGAGTGCGGTTTGCTTTATCGTTGACGCAACAGTGACAGGAGCCTTGCTACCGCGACACCTACGTTCCATCCGAGAGTCGGGCCTTGCAGAGCATGTGGTGCCAATTATTGTGACATGCAATCAGATAGATGAGCGGCTATCGCCCATTGAGCAGCGCTACCATGTGCACTGCTTAATCACGCCCTCGCAAACGCTAAGCGCACGGATCAACCGGGCAGCCTATGTGAGCCAAGCGGAATGGGTGATGATTGCGCTGGATAAACAGCCCCTGGCAGCACAGCTGTGGTACCTACTCTACCCACAGCTACACACCCTAGCGCTAGACGCGCTCTTGATTAGATTGGCCGAGTTCTGCCAACGCACACTACACTTAACGAGCCTTCTTATTTTATTCACCCATAGTAAGGACGCTCACCATGCACAAGCACATTGAATGGGACGAGCCCGGCAGCGCCAGCGTAGCAGCCCTCTTCAAGGACGACCCCGAACACACGCCCCCCTACCCAGGTGCCGTGCTTTCCGCCCGTTACCAAGGCCGCATTGTGCGGGTCAAAGTAGAAGCCTACCGCGAAGAAGATGCCGTGAGCATTGGCAGCGTGGCCGCCATTCTCGACCAACGCGGCCACCGCTTTCAGTCACACCAAAATCTCAACGTGGGCGATATGGTGCGACTCCCCGACGACAAACGCGCCATCGAACGCTGGGAAGAGGATGAGGAGAAGGAGTAGTTGCGGAATTTCTGATGCGCGGCCACGCACCCAACGGTGCGCGACACAATGAAGAGAAAAGCCCATTCACTCTTGGATATTTCAATTTCTGAGCTGCCTGGGCGGCAGCGAACAGTAATTTGGCAGACTGGGCGCGTGTGTTCCTTTTCTGAGCTGCCTGGGCGGCAGCGAACCCACAACCAAGCGCCTGTTAGCGGGTGAGCTGTTTCTGAGCTGCCTGGGCGGCAGCGAACATGGGCGATGCAGCTACGCAGCTTACTGCCATTTTCTGAGCTGCCTGGGCGGCAGCGAACTCTCAGCTAGGGGATAAGGCGCGCCTCGCCACTTTCTGAGCTGCCTGGGCGGCAGCGAACGGTCAGCACTTGTGGTTAGTGAGCGCGTGTCGTTTCTGAGCTGCCTGGGCGGCAGCGAACACGACTTTCGGTTAATGCGTGAGCGCGATGGCTTTCTGAGCTGCCTGGGCGGCAGCGAACACCGTCATTCGTAACACCAAGCTGGTGTTGCATTTCTGAGCTGCCTGGGCGGCAGCTAACGTGCTTCACGATGAAACGGCAGGGGGTGCGTATTTCTGAGCTGCCTGGGCGGCAGCTAACTAAGTCGTCAGGCGGCAAAGAAAAGCGCTTCTTTTCTGAGCTGCCTGGGCGGCAGCTAACTAGTACGTTCTTAGACGGCCACTTGATGCCAATTTCTGAGCTGCCTGGGCGGCAGCTAACGGCATTAAGGTTGGTAACGCCAGTCGTAAGCTTTTCTGAGCTGCCTGGGCGGCAGCTAACTCACCGGCCATCATGATGATGGTGGCGATACTTTTCTGAGCTGCCTGGGCGGCAGCTAACTTTTCATGCGGGTGGTGCCGCCACAGGTGATATTTCTGAGCTGCCTGGGCGGCAGCTAACTTTATCGCCGCCGTCGATGGCCTAGGCGAGTTTTTCTGAGCTGCCTGGGCGGCAGCTAACAACATGAGCCAGTCAGAAGCTCCTGCGCTCCTTTTCTGAGCTGCCTGGGCGGCAGCTAACCCGATCCGTTGCGGATGGTCACGCCGCTACCATTTCTGAGCTGCCTGGGCGGCAGCTAACGGTGTCCACCTGGGTGATTCAGCCCGCTGGATTTTCTGAGCTGCCTGGGCGGCAGCTAACCACCTGAACCCTAATGCGTCACCGGACGGGCTTTTCTGAGCTGCCTGGGCGGCAGCTAACCCGTCAGAGAACCCCTATCCCGGTGGGCATGTTTTCTGAGCTGCCTGGGCGGCAGCTAACATTTCATTACCCGGATCGTATCGCGGAACAATTTTCTGAGCTGCCTGGGCGGCAGCTAACCCGCGCACGGCCCGGCGCTGGCTGGGCGGTGATTTCTGAGCTGCCTGGGCGGCAGCTAACCTGTTCGAGATTCGCGTGCTGGATCATATCGTTTTCTGAGCTGCCTGGGCGGCAGCTAACGGCTACAAGTCCATAGATTCCTGGCGCAACCTTTTCTGAGCTGCCTGGGCGGCAGCTAACGCCCGCAAGCACGCGCACGGCTTCGCCCTGGTTTTCTGAGCTGCCTGGGCGGCAGCTAACAAAGAAGCCTTCCACTCCACGCACTTGAAGCTTTTCTGAGC
Organism: Vreelandella sp. L-25; assembly: GCF_056857535.1. Classification (NCBI taxonomy): domain Bacteria; kingdom Pseudomonadati; phylum Pseudomonadota; class Gammaproteobacteria; order Oceanospirillales; family Halomonadaceae; genus Vreelandella; species Vreelandella sp. L-25. The sequence continues at coordinate 153 of NZ_JBSXNH010000015.1, read as the reverse complement.
TGCCGAGTTATTGGTCGGGTAGACCGGACGATTGCTCGTTCCGGCCCCCCACAGATCCGAGCGTGCGCGATTGACGCACTCGGCTCCTCAACCGTCAGGTTCACACGAAGGACGCTCGGTGCACGATTCTCGCTCGCGGTAACGGGAGTGTCA
>NZ_JBSXNH010000014.1:0-15105 GCF_056857535.1 Vreelandella sp. L-25 | reverse complement strand
CGCGTACCGTGCTTGGAAATCGGCGGGTAATGGGCGAGGGCCCTGGTGGAACGCCGGAGCCTCGCACATGAATCAGGCCCTACCTAGAAAGTGGTTTTATGATCAGGGCCTGATATCGATACTGGATACGGTAAGATGGCTTAAACGTTCTGCATGAACCGCCGTGGTACGGAACCGTATGCCCGGTGGTGTGAGAGGACGGGGGAGGTGACTCCCCTTCCTACTCGATTCTGATGGTGACTACTTTTGTGACTTAAACGTGCTAAAACAGATGTATTAAACAAAGCCTAACCAATAAGATTGGCGTTAAGCCGACTGAAGAACAGGGAGTTTGTATGTCGCCCCCCACACCCCTCGCCGCCACGGCGATGGCCTCCGGGCTGCGCAGTGGTTATCAGCGTGACCATCACATCACCATGCAGCGTTTGCGCGGTGAAAAAGTGCGCCTGCTTTACGACAACCTATGGCAGCCAGTGCTGAGCAGCGTGCTGGCGGGTGGGCTGCTGGTAGCGGCCATGTGGCCGGTGGTGGATGCGGCGCTACTGCTGGGTTGGTTTACGGTGCTGGCGGTGATTTCAGGATTGAGATTACTGCTGGCCCAGCGGTTTAAGCGCCTGCCTGCGCTACAGCAGCAGCGCCAGCGCTGGCTGCGTTGGTTTGCCATCGGTGCCATTGCATCAGGGTGCGTGTGGGGGACTTCGGGTGTGCTGCTGTTTAGCCACGACCACCCCGGCCAAATTGCCGCGCTCTCGATTGTGCTGGCCGGTATTGCTGCGGGGGGCGTGACCACGCTCTCTTCGGTGTGGTGGATTGCCATTGGCTTTGTATTGCCCATTCTACTGCCCCTGAAGCTTCAATTTCTGCTACAGGGCTCGTCCCTCTCCATTTTGATTGGTCTGATGTTGGTGCTGTTTTTAGGCTTAATTATGGCGACCAGCCGCCGCTTTAGCCGCACCATTCACGACAATATCGCCCTGCGGGTGAGCATGGCCGCCCGGGAGGCGCAGCTGCGCGAAAGCGAAAACCGCTATCGCTCTATTTTTCAGCACTCGCCGTTAGGCGTGCTGCACTTCGATGAGCAGGGGCAGATTACCGACTGCAACAGCAAACTGCTGGATATCCTGAGCGTGGAGCGCTCAAAGTTACTCGGCTACCGCATGCTGGACCGCTCTGCCGACCGAAAGGTGGCTCAGGCGGTTAGGGATGCGCTGGAAAAAGGCACGGGCTATTACGAAGGCACTTACCAACTGCCCAACGCCAGTGTGGGCACGCCTTTGCGAGCGTTCTTCAACGGGGTACATAGCGCCAGCAACCAGATGGTGGGCGGTGTGGCGATTATTGAGGATTTCACCGAACGAAAGCGCAACGAGGCGATTATCTACCGCCAGGCTTACTACGATGCGCTAACTGATTTGCCCAACCGGCGGCTGTTTATCGAGCGTTTAGAGGCGCTGTGTAATGGGCAGAACAGCGACCAGCGCGGTGGTTTGGTGATGTTTATGGATATGGACCGCTTCAAGCTGATTAACGACACCCTAGGCCATGCCGCAGGGGATGACTTGTTGGTGCAGGTCGCGCGCCGCTTGGAGTCGTGTTTGCAGGCGGATGATATGGCCGCCCGTTTAAGCGGCGATGAGTTTGTGCTGCTGGCGCTATTTGATGTCACCGACCCTGAGGCGCTCAACGCCGTGGCGGCGCGTTACATGGATGCGGTGCAGCGCGCGTTGTCCGGCAAGTACCGTTTAGAGAGCCGCTGGGTAGAGGTGACACCTAGCATGGGCTACACCTGTTTTGATGCCACGGCCTGCGACCATGCCGATGTGCTTAAACAGGCAGATACGGCGATGTATCAGGCAAAGACCGAAGGACGGGCACGGCTGCGCCGCTACCAGCCCTGGATGCGTGAAGAAGTGAACAAGCGTGTGGCGGAACAGGCGCCTAACCTGCCAATTGACCGCTAAGCAGTAGCCACAGGGCAATCAAGGCAAAGTGCCCTGGGTACCAGGCAAGCCAAAGGCGGCGCGGCATCTCCAGCGCCACCGGCGGCACTCGCTGGGCAGCACCGGCAGCCAGCATCAGCACGATCACGCAGGTAGCCACGGTAAACGATTTAGCCATGTCGGAGGCGTTCATTTGCCCGGCAATCCAGAGCACAGGAAATGCCGCTAGCCCCGCCCAAAGGCGCGATTTCAACGCATTTCGGGTTTCGCTGAGCGCCTGCATGGCAAACATAAACAGCGGAATCAGCAGCAGGCCGTTATGGCCATACTCCACCCAAAATCCCAGTAGATACCACACCGTAACGCCGACGGCAGCGCCTAACATGAGCCAACCAAAGCCTAACGTTTGCCGTTGATAGTGCTGCCAGCCTTGCCGTACCAGCGCTCCTAGTGCCAACCCGCTGGCCAACGTAAAACAGACGTTCAAAATGAACGCATCCGAGGCGCGTGGCATCAGCATATAGGGCAGCTGTGCGGCGAGGCCGATAATCAGAATGCGTCGCGAATAGCGCAGTGGGTTGCGGGTATTAAACAGGCCGTGCCACGCCACCATGGCGGCAAAAAGCGGAAACGCAATGCGCCCAATCGAAGAGCCTGCCCAACCTAAATCCCAATCCCCCGGCAGCACGTAGCGGGTCAGGTGGTCCACAGTCATGGTGAACAGCGCCAGCCACTGTCCCCAGGCCGTCCAGTGGGAAGAGGGGCGAAACACCTCTGCGGCGCTTGCCTGTGGCGTTGCGTGAGCCGCCGTCGATTCAGCCATGATACCTCCTTGTATGTGGTTAAGTGATAGTAAAGACCCGGTTTGGCGGAGCAAGTTCGCTGGAGTGACGGGGCCTGGCAGGCGCTGAAAATCGGTTTACCCAGCGCCCAAACGTGGTCAATGGCCCAGCGGCCTTCGCTGAGCACAATAAAATCCGCATCCACGCCGATGAACTCAGGAATGTAGAGAATATCGCTGGCTACCGAACCGGTCAGCGTAACGAGGGGAAGTTGGCACGGGCGTGCCAAAAGGCGGGGTGGGCTATTCGTAGAATCATTCGCTCAGGTAGAAACGGGCGATATTGCCACGGGTACCTGGGCGAAGCGCGTGCAGCGCGGGGGATAAGAGGAGGCGTGAGGGCATGATGGCGTCTCGCTTGCGTGCCTCCCCAAGCGGGGAGGCAATCTTAGGCAGTTAGCGCTTACTCTTCGCCGAAGTAACGGGCGTAGATTTCATCGTAAGTGCCGTCTTCCTGAAGCTCAGCCAGAGCTTCGTTGAACTGTTCGGCCAGAGCTTCATCACGCTGACGGAAGGCGATACCGAAACCCTCACCGAAGTACTCTTTAGGCTCGCTAATGCGTTCACCCACCACGACGTACTCGGCTTCTTCGCTGTCTAGCAGCGTGGACTGGCCGATCGGGAAGTCGAGGAAGACGATATCTAGACGCTGTGCTTCCATGTCCAGCACCATGTCGTCGGCGGTGGAATAGCGGCTGATGTCGGCAACGCTGCTGAAGTTATCAGTAACGTAGTTATCCTGCAGTGTACCGCGCTGAACGCCAATGGTTTTACCCGCAAGGGTCTCTTCGTTGGCTTCGCTGATATCCAGGCTGCTGGGGGCAAACCAGGCAGACGGCATGGTGATGTAGGGGTCAGAGAACAGCACCTGCTGGCGACGTTCGTCGTTGATGGTCATGGAAGACATGATTGCATCGTAGTTGCGTGACATCAGGCCTGGAATAATGCCGTCCCACTCCTGCTCGACCCACTCACAGGTAACACCGATACGCTCGCATAGGGCGTTGCCCAGGTCGATGTCGAAGCCGGTCAGTTCACCTTCAGCGGTGCGGTATTCCATGGGCTCGTAGGGAACGTCGACGCCGATACGCACGTTGTCGTAATCGCGCGCGTGAGCAGAAGATGCTGCAGCGACGGCCAAGCCCAGCAGAGAAACAGTCAGTAGTTTTTTCATTTTTAGACTCCAAAAGAAGCAGGTTCACCCAAGGTGATCCCCCTTAACGTACCCCAGGTTGAGGTCGGCGAAAAGGGGGAGTCTGCATTTGAACCAACGTTTGTTTTACGCTGGACGTGTTGGATTTATTGTAGCTAGGAATTTTGGGTATCCGGATTTCCTGGTTGTTATGCGCGATTGGAAGATAAACGACAAGTGAAACTCACAACGGATTAACTGGTAGATAGCTTGCTCAGTATGTTCACTTGATCGAAATTGAGGGTATCCTGATAAGCGGTGGATCCGATCCGACGAGCAGGGGCCGAGCCGCCATCCTCTCGACGGCATCATCTGAGAGTCGCGGTAAGACAGGGATCTCTGGGAGAATCACATGCTCGAGGGCGATGCGGGGCAGTGGCCTGTCCTGATGATCCGTGGCAGCGCACGTCGCTGGGCGACAGCTTGGCTATGCCGCTCGCCTTGCTGGAGACCCGCTGGTGAGCACTGTGGCACGTGCCCTTCTGCCTGGGGCAGGCTTTGACAAGGCAGAAACGCCCATGCTAGGCTCGCGACCATGATTTCATATTTGGCAGTTCGCCTCACTCCGCGATTTATGCACCCCCGGGATCCTTACGGCATCGGCGGGCGGTGAATTGTACACCTCTGAAAGCGGAACCCCCGGGCCAGATCCCGGGGGTTTTTGCTTTCAGGCGGCCTCCCATTCATCGAGAGTTTGATGAGTAACGCCTGATTTTTCCGCCGGTACCTACATCCTGGAGAAATCAGAAAATGTCTACGTTGTTATCCTCCGAAGCACTATGCTCCGCCCTCAACCTTGCGGACCTGACCAATCCGCGCCAGGGTACGCATGCCATGCAGTTGCTGCTGCAGGAAATCAGACAAGCACTCACCAAGCAATGGCGCTGCAGGCAGCTCATGATTCGCAGCGGCTCTGTTGTGCCAATTACTAACAACTACGACCGTTTGGGCTATCCACCGGAAGGTGCAGCGCGGGACGCTCGCTACACACGCTACGTCGCCGATGGTTATATCCTGCGCACCCAGACGTCGGCGGCCATTCCCGATCTGCTGGACGGACTGAGCTTGGACCCACCCGATGACTTGTTGCTGCTCTTACCGGGACTAGTCTATCGGCGCGACAGCATCGACCGCTTGCACTGTGGCGAACCGCACCAGTTGGACCTCTGGCGCCTAGTGGACGCTGCCCAAGGATCGGAGATGTCGGTATCCGAGTTACAGCAAATGGTTTCGGTGGTCATGGCCGCCGCCGTGCCCGGCCTGGAGTGGCGCACCCTAGCGTCGCCTCACCCTTACACCGAGCAAGGGATACAAATCGACGTTCGCTGGCGGGATGAATGGATTGAGGTTGGTGAGTGCGGCCTAGCGGCACGCGGGATACTGAACCAAGCGGGCCTTACTGGCCATACTGGTTTGGCCATGGGCCTGGGGCTCGATCGGTTGCTGATGCTGCGCAAGCGGATCCCCGATATTCGGCTCCTGCGAAGTGAAGACCCGCGCGTGCGCACGCAGATGAATGACCTGGATACCTACAGGCCGGTATCTGCGATGCCTGCCATTCGTCGGGACCTATCTCTCTGCGTCGATACTTGGATTAACGAAGAACTTATCGGCGACATGGTCCGCGAACGGTTGCCCGAAGCGGAGAGCATTGAAGCTCTGCTGATCAAGGCGGAAACGGCTTTCGAGGATCTACCGGCGTCGGCCCATCAACGCATGGGAATGAAGCCAGGGCAGAAGAATATCCTGCTGCAACTGACCCTTCGACACTTGGAGCGGACTCTGACCGACGAGGATGCCAACCTTATCCGCAACCAGGTCTATCGCCTGCTCCACCAAGGTGAACGCCAAGAACTGGCGCAGGATGGCAGTTGAAAGCAACCGCACCCGGGCATTTCCCTGGGTGCGGCTTCCGATCAGCCCCACCGCATAGTGGGGCAGCACTCGACACTGTCCAGCACCGCCTTGAGGGAACGCCTACTCCAAGCGGTGCAGTGTGTCTCAGTTAGAGAACCACGATCACCGATTGTCAATGTCGACAAGGAAAGTTTGCATGACCAGCCTGCCCGATAACATCCTTCATCTTCCTGAGTACCATATCCTGGATATTAAGGATAAAGAGCACGACCTCCACTTCCGGTTGGAAGCCCCCCACCCTGTAGCCTGCGAGGAATGTGGCGTAGAGGGGGAGTTTGTCCGATTCGGTAAGCGCGATGTTGCTTACCGAGACCTTCCCATCCATGGCAAGCGGGTCACCTTGTGGGTGGTTCGCCGGCGTTATACCTGCCGTGCCTGCGGGAAGACATTCCGTCCGACACTTCCAGAGATGGAGGATACCCACCGCATGACGCGGAGGCTTTACAGCTATGTCGAGAAAGAGGCTTTCAACCACCCTTACGCCTACGTGGCAGATAGCACGGGCCTTGACGAGAAGACCGTTCGCGAGATCTTCAAGAAGAAGGCCGAGTTTCTGGGCCGCTGGCATCGCTTCGAGACGCCCCGCTGTTTGGGTATCGACGAGCTGTACCTGAACCGTCGATACCGCTGCATCCTGACCAACCTGGAGGAGCGCACCCTGTTGGACCTGCTACCCGGTCGTCAGCAGGAAGCGGTGACGAAGCGGCTCATGAGCATGGCCGAGCGCAATCAGGTCGAGATCGTCAGCATGGACATGTGGAAGCCCTACCGCCGTGCCGTCCAGGCGGTGCTGCCACAGGCTCGCATCGTGGTCGATAAGTTCCATGTTGTGCGTATGGCCAACGAAGCCCTGGAGAAGGTCCGCAAGGGGCTCAGAAAGGAGCTGACGGCCAACCAACGCCGAAAACCCTCAAGGGTGACCGGAAGATCCTGCTGAAGCGGGCTCACGACGTCTCCGACCGCGAACGTCTCATCATGGAAACCTGGACGGGGGCCTTCCCTCAGCTCCTGGCAGCCTACGAGCACAAGGAGCGGTTCTACCACATCTGGGACTGTGCCACCCGGCGAGATGCTGAGAAGGCGCTGGCTGCATGGATTGACGACATCCCACAGGGGCAGAAGGAGGTCTGGAAGGATCTCGTCAGCGCCGTCAGTGGCTGGCGTGAGGAGATGCTGACCTACTTCGAGACTGACATCCCGATCACCAACGCCTTCACCGAGTCGATCAACCGGCTGGCCAAGGACAAGAACCGCGATGGCCGAGGCTATTCTTTCGAGGTGATGCGAGCCCGGATGCTCTACACCACCAAGCACAAGAAGAAGTCGCCGCAGACCAAGGAGTCCCCATTCTTGGGCAGGGCAACCATAGCCTACAGCATGGGCCTGCCCGAGCAAGAGAAGAACTTCGGCGTCGATCTATCAACCTTCTGGAGAGATTAAGGTCTGGGCGGGGCGTAGGTGCCCCCTCAACCAGTTAATCCGGATACCCGGAATTTTGTGGCCGCAGGTGGGCCAGCAGCTTTTTCTCTAAGAAGCGGAAAAAATACAAGATCGCGAAGGTCAAACAGAGATAGATGGCTGCGACGAATAGGAACGCATCGAAGGGCGCATAAAAGCGGGCATACACGAAGCGTGCCGCGCCGGTGAGATCCATTAGCGTCACCACGCTAGCAATCGCGCTGGCGTGCAGCATGAAGATGACTTCATTGCCGTAAGCGGGCAGCGCACGACGAAAGGCGCTGGGCAGAATAATCCGCCGCATCATTAGGTTTTGCGACATGCCATAGGCGCGCGCTGCTTCGATCTCGCCTTTAGACGTGGCTTTGATCGCCCCACGGAAGATCTCGGTGGTGTAGGCCGCCGTATTGAGCGTAAAGGCGATAAGCGCCGGGTAGAAGGCTTCGTTTAGCACTGGCCACAGGAAGGTTTCCTGGATACCGTCGATGAACACAACGCCGTAGTAGATGATGTAGAGCTGGATCAGTAGCGGCGTGCCGCGAAATACGTAGGTATAGAGGTAGACCGGCAGGCTGATCCACTTATGCTTAGAACTGCGCATAATGGCCAGCGGAACCGCAAGAATTAACCCGGCCACCAGCGATAGAAACACCAGCTGTGTGGTGGTCACCAAGCCTTCCCAGTAGTATCCCAGGGTGGTGGGCGTAAAGATCAGGTTGTCTGCCAGCAGATCGTTAAACCATGCAGAGATATCTAGCATGTCACTGCCCCCCAAAGCCGATGTCGTAACGTTTTTGTAGCCGTGCAAAAATCCACTCGGAGACGCTGGCAATGAGCAGGTAGGCCGCCGCCACTGGAATGAGGAAGACAAACGGCTCGTGGGTGGCCCGAGAGGCTTCTGCCGCCACCCGCACCATGTCCGTCAGGCCGATCACCGACACCAGAGCGGTGGTCTTGAGCAGTACCATCCAGTTGTTGGAGAGGCCGGGCAGCGCATGACGCATCATCTGGGGAAAGCGAATGCGCCGAAAGACCAGCGCGTTGCTCATGCCGTAGGCTTTGCCTGCTTCAATCTGGCCGTTATCCACCGCCATAAAGGCCCCGCGAAAGGTTTCGCCCATGTAGGCACCGAAGATAAAGCCGATGGTCAGTACGCCTGCGGCAAAGGCATTGAAATTGATGTAAATGTCGATGTCGTAGTTGTAATACAGCATGTCGCTGATGGCATTGACGCCGATCTGGCCGCCGAAGAACAGCAGCATCATCAGCACTAGGTCCGGCACACCGCGAATCACCGTGGTGTAAACGGTGGCGGTGCGACGTAACAGCCAGTTACGCGACATCTTGGCGCTGGCCGTCAGCAGCCCTAGGAGGATGGCCAAGATCAGCGATAGAACGGCCAGTTGAACGGTAACGCCCGCCCCTTCGATCAGGCGGGGGCCGTAACCTTGCAAATCGAGCATGGTGTGGGTGCCTCGCGGATCAGTATTTAGGAGCCAGGAACTGCTTCAGGCGCGGTGACTGTGGGTTACCGAGTACATCGTCGGGAGCCCCTTGTTCCTCTACCAAACCTTGGTGCAGGTAAATTACCTTGCTGGAAACGTCGCGGGCAAAGCTCATTTCGTGGGTGACCACGACCATGGTGCGTCCTTCATTGGCCAGATCGCGCATCACTTTCAGCACGTCGCCCACCAGTTCCGGGTCCAGCGCTGAGGTCGGCTCGTCAAACAGCATTACTTCAGGGTTCATGGCCAGCGCCCGGGCAATGGCGCCGCGCTGCTGCTGGCCGCCGGACATTTGTGCCGGGTAGGCGTTGGCGCGAGCGCTAAGCCCTACGCGGCCCAGCAGTGCGTGGGCGTGCTCAATGGCCTCTTTTTTCGGCTTACCGAGCACGTGGATCGGCGCTTCGATGATGTTTTCCAGCAGCGTCATGTGCGCCCATAGATTGAAGCTCTGGAACACCATGGAGAGCTTGGCGCGCATTTGAACCACCTGTTTCCAGTCGGCGGGTTCGCGGCCGTGCTTGGTGGTTTTAAAACGGATTTGCTCGCCGTGAACGTACAGTTCGCCGTCGTCCGGCTGTTCCAGCAGGTTCATGCAGCGCAAGAAGGTGCTTTTGCCTGACCCTGAGGCACCAATGAGGGTGATGACGTCACCTTTTTGGGCTTCGAGAGAGAGGCCTTTGAGGACTTCTGTATCGCCAAAGCGCTTTTTAATATTGCGCACTTCAAGGGGAGTAGGCGTAGCGGCCATAACTTAGGCTCCAGTACAGGGTTGCCGCAGCAGCAACAAATGAATTCGTCGTGCGTGTGTGCGGCTGGCGCGAAAAAAGGGGCGATTCTATCAGGACTGCGCCAAATGCGCGTACTTTATCAGGACGACATTGGTCTTGGTACGTAGCGATGTGTCCTGACGGCCCCTTCATGTTGTTGTTATAAAAAAGACGTCGTTATGAAAAGTACGTTTTCATCGTCAGACAGTAGCGCAAGTGTCCGTCAGGTAATGGCATGACTGGGTACCACCAGCAGTGCCGCACGAGCGCCTATGTCGACGTGGGCATTGGGGAACACCACATGTAATGGTGTCTTCTCCACGATGAAATCACCCGCTACCCCATCTTTGGCGAGGCAGGTGCCGGGCTCGAAACGGCTGAAATTGGGCACGTCATCGTCGAAGCAGAGCGTAAAGTCCTCCGCTTGGCGCATCAGCTCGTGCTGTACTTTAAAAAAGGCCATGGTTTCGGCGGTTTTTTTCGGCGGCTCGTAACCTGCGCTGAGCGAGCTGAGCAACGTTAGCATCGGTGCCAGCGCCGCCATGTCGTTCTCGCCAAACGGCGCGACGCGGCCAAGCTCGAAGGTAAACGCCTGTGCGTGGTGATAGTGTTTGCTGTAGTGGGAGAAGGTCCAACTATGCTGATGTTGATGCAGCACCGCCTGCATATCGGCAGCGGCCAACCACTGCCACTGCTCAGCGTCTGTGGCAGTTTCTGCATAGGGCTCTACCACAAAGCGGGTATATAAGCTGCTACGGATCGCGGTATGCAGGTCGTAATGTAGCTTAGGCAGCGCATGATGACGATTGAAAAACGTATCTACCGCTTCCATTAGCTCTCGAGCTCGGTCTGGTTCGCTGCCCTTTGCGTCCAGCTCGCGCTTGAATAGCCGGTTAAGATTGGTGGTGATAAAGCGCTTCTGTTCTTTTAAGGCGGGAATGTTGCCTAAAATGACTAATATCGGCGCACCTAATTGCAGGGAGCTGGCTTCTAGAGCGCTGAGCCAGTCGCCAAGGAGTTCCACAGGAGCGGTTTCGTTACCGTGTATCGCCGCAGAAAACACACAGGCGCGGGCCTCTGGGCGCAAAATATTGGGCGTTAGTTCCAGAACACCTGGCCCATGAAGATGGTAAGTGCCGCTTGGGAAGCGGCCGATGCGCGGGGAAGGGCGTTCGCCGTCAAGCGTCCAGTCGAGCCATTGGCCTAGCATGAAAGTGTCCTTAAGCATGGGCATTCGCTTTTTGTTACCCTACCTTTACCACGCTGGCCGTTGACCACAAGTGGGGACGTCGTTCGCGTGAAAATGGTCGGTGGGAAGATGAAAGTTGTTGGTACAAAAAACGCTTATGGCAGATCGCTACAAGCGTTTTCAGGCCCAGCGCTTTTAGTGCCGAAGTGGCACAAGTGCAAGGTCGGCACATCGATGAAATCGAAGCGCGGCGTCGAAAACATTCGCTTTTATCTACGCTTAACTGCGCTATGTTTCAATGAGTTTTCACTGCCCGCTGTGGGCAACCTGTCTGATGTTTGAATGCAAGTCCAAAGGAGTGAGTAATGACGAAGGTACTGGTACTTTATTATTCCATGTATGGACATATCGATACCTTAGCAGCCGCTGTGGCGGAAGGTGCAAAGGGAGTTAATGGCGTAGAGGTCACGGTCAAACGCGTGCCCGAAACTATGCCGGAAGAGGTGTTCAAAAACGCGGGCGGCAAGCAGGATTTCACCACGCCGGAAGCCACGCCCCAAGAGCTGGCCGATTACGATGCCATCATCTTCGGCACGCCCACTCGCTTTGGCAACATGGCCGGCCAGATGCGTACCTTCCTCGACCAAACCGGTGGTTTGTGGGCCAACGGCGCGCTGCGTGGCAAGGTGGCGAGCGTATTTACATCAACCGGTACCGGCGGTGGTGATGAGATGACCATTACCTCTACCTGGACCACGCTGGCCCACCATGGCATGGTCATCGTGCCGATTGGCTACGGCATTGAAGAGCAGTTTGATATTTCGAAAGTAAGCGGTGGCACGCCCTACGGTGCCGCGACGCTGGCCGGCGGTGATGGCTCCCGCCAGCCGGATGACCGCGAGCTGAAAATCGCCCGCTTCCAAGGTAAACACGTGGCTGAAATTGCCGCTAAGTTGGCGAGTTAATCGTTAGCTGCAAATTCTGGCTGAAAAAGAGCAACGCCTCGCTGTTAATGCAGCGAGGCGTTGCTCGTTATGGGGCGTTGTTTTTATAGGGAGATTAGCCGCCGATTCGATCAGCAATGGCTTTGCCCAAGCTTTCCGTGGTGCCCTGGCCGCCTACATCGCGGGTAAGCACCTGGCTATCGCCTTCGCCCAGCACGGCTTCGATGGCCTCGACCATGGCGTCGGCGGCTTCCTTGTGTCCCAGATGTTCCAACATCATGGCGCCTGACCAGATTTGGCCGATGGGGTTGGCAATGCCCTTGCCCGCAATGTCGGGTGCGCTGCCATGAACCGGCTCGAACAGGCTGGGGAACTTGCCTTCCGGGTTGATATTGGCGGAGGGCGCAATGCCGATGGTGCCGGTGCAGGCCGGGCCTAAGTCGGAAAGAATATCGCCAAACAGGTTGCTGCCTACCACTACATCAAACCAGTCCGGGTGCAGCACAAAGTTGGCGGTCAAAATATCAATGTGGAACTTATCCACGGCGATCTCTGGGTACTGTTTGGCCATCTCGGCCACGCGCTCATCCCAGTAGGGCATGGTGATGGAGATACCGTTGGACTTCGTGGCCGAGGTGAGCTTTTTACGCGGGCGGGTTTGCGCTAGATCGAAGGCGTACTTTAGTACGCGGTCGACACCGGTTCGGCTCATCACCGTTTCCTGAATGACGATTTCACGCTCGGTGCCTTCATACATTTTGCCACCGACGCTGGAGTACTCGCCCTCGGTGTTCTCACGAACCACGTAAAAGTCGATATCACCAGGCTTGCGGCCCGCCAGCGGGCTTTTAATGCCAGGCATTAACCGGCAAGGGCGCAGGTTGATGTACTGGTCGAATTGACGACGGAATTGCAGCAGCGAACCCCATAGCGAAATATGGTCCGGCACTTTTTCTGGCCAGCCCACCGCTCCATAGAACAGCGCGTCAAAGCCTTTGAGCTGCTCAAACCAGTCATCGGGCAGCATCTTGCCGTGTTCCAGGTAGTAGTCGCAGCTACCAAACTCAAACGTGGTGAATTCCAGGTCGATATTGAAGCGCTTGGCGGTGGCTTCTAGTGCGCGGATGCCTTCTGGCATCACTTCGGTACCGATACCGTCGCCAGCGATGACTGCAATACGATGGGCCATGGGGGCTCCTTGTTTTGTTAGACGTCACAAAAATAGCAGGGCGTGTTTCCGTGGTATGAGTGTAGCGCCTGTTGGCGACGAGATAATCAGGCTACTATGCAAGCTATTGTTGCCTTAAAGTGAAGAATCCCATGATGCTGGATGACCTCGCCTTTTTTCAGCAGCTGGCCCGGGCAGGGAGCTTAACCGCCACCGCCCGAGAGCTGGGCCTGTCACTCTCGGCCGTCAGCAAGCGCTTAAAGCAGCTAGAAGCCCGGCTTGGCGTGACGTTGGCGGCGCGCACCACTCGCCGCTTGACGCTGACCGCTGAGGGGGAGCGCTATCTCACTCAAGGTGGGTTGATTTTAGAAGAGCTGCAAACGCTGGAGAGCGCACTCAGCGATACCGCGAGCCAAGGGGTTACTGGACGGCTGCGGGTTAATGCGACCTTTGGCTTTGGCAGGCGGCATATTGCGCCGCTGCTCTCACACTTTTGCGCAGAACATCCGGCGGTGGAGAGCTGGCTGGAACTGACGAATTTCCCGCTCAATTTAAGCGATCATGGTTTTGATGTGGGGATTCGCATTGGCGAGCCGCCGGATTCGCGCCTAGTCGCCAAGCGTATTCTGCCCAACCGGCGGGTGCTGTGCGCCTCGCCAAGCTATATAGCGAAGATGCCCGCGCTGAATGTGCCGAGCGATCTTGCCCAGCACAGCTGCCTGGTGATTCGTGAAAATGATAGCGACTTCCCACTATGGCGCTTTGAGCATCGCCACTCGTCGCAGCGCCAAGCGGTGAAAGTTAGCGGGCAACTGGCCAGTAACGACGGCGAAGTGATTACTCGCTTAGCGCTGGATGGCCATGGCGTGATGCTGCGCTCCTGGTGGGATGTGAACGAGCACTTGGCTAGCGGCGCGCTGCGCACGCTGCTGCCCGATTGGCAGGGCGTTCGCGCTGACTTTTATGCCGTGTTTGAGCACCGCCGCCATATACCGACGCGCATTAGCGCCTTCATTGATTTTTTACAGCGGGAAATGGCGGGCAGGGTGCCCGCCTTGCCCAATGGCTGACAGGCGGGGTGCGCTAGCGGCCTGGGCAGGTTTGGTCCTGCACCACGTCAATCAGCTCATCGGTGGGGAAGTCCAGCTCGGCGGCGCGCTGGCGCAGGCGCTGCTCCACGTCGCCTTCAAGGGTTGGCGTGCGGGCCAGAATCCATAGGTAGTCGCGGTTGGGGCCTGCCACCAATGCCCACTGGTAGTCGTCATCTAGCTCAAGGACGTTATAGCCGCCGTAAAACGGGCCAAAGAAGCTGACCTTCAGCCGACCAACGCTCTCATCATCAATAAAGTAGGCGCGCCCCTCGGCTTCATCCCAGGCTTGCGCTTCCAGGTTGTAGCCTCGGTTGATTACCTTAACGCCGCCATCGTCACGCAGGCTGTAGGTAGCCGTGACGCAGTCCAGCCCCTCTTCAAAGGAGTGATCCAGGCGGGCAATTTCGTACCACTCTCCCAAATAGCGCTCTAGCTCAAAACCAGTGACGGGTTCGGTGCCATCGGGAATGCCGGTGCAGCCGATCAGCAGTGTGCCGGTAGCGGCAACCGCTGCCAGCGTGGCCATGCTCCTTGGCCGCGATGTGGGTTTCATCATCTTGCTCCTTGCACGTGAACAATAAACGTTAAATCTATCAGTGTGGGTCACTGCGTGTCATGGTTCCCGTTGGGCGCGATACGGCAGGCCAAGGAAATAGGCTATGGTATGTCTGTTACCGTATCCTCTTAACAATGCTGATCAAAATGCGCGTCAAACCTCGGCCTTCTAGGCTGGGGAAGGAAAGCGCGAGGCGCGCAGCGCCTCTTTTTTGACACGCTATATCTAGCGCGCTAGATTAAAAGCATGACGACCGTACACCGCGCCTATCGTTATCGGTTTTATCCCACGTCCGAGCAAGCCGACCAGCTTGCTCGTACGTTTGGCTGTGTGCGGCACGTTTATAACCACTTCCTCCGCCAGCGCACCGATGCCTGGTTTGAGCATCAAGAGCGGATGGGCTACAACGCCACCGCCAAAGCGCTCACCACCCTCAAGAAACAGCCGGACACGGCGTTTCTGGCCGAGGTGTCCAATGTCTGCTTGCAACAGTCGCTCCGGCATCTCGACCGCGCCTTCTCAAACTTCTTCAAAGGT
>NZ_JBSXNH010000013.1:0-15488 GCF_056857535.1 Vreelandella sp. L-25 | reverse complement strand
CGCTCAGAGCACACAGGCGAGCGAATTCAGCGGAACGAAGCTCAGCCCGATAATGGGGGACAGGAACCGCCGTGGTACGGATCCGTTTGCCCGGTGGTGTGAGAGGACGGGGGAGGCGACTCCCCCTCCTACTCGATCCTGGCCACCGGCGACACGCCCTTCCGCCGGGATATTTCATATAATGTACGTATTTTGTATTGTATTTTGTACCGTATAACATATAATATGAAATACGATATACGATACAGACGAGAGGGATATGATATGGCACGCACCGGGATCACCTACGAGCAGGTCGCCACCGTCGCCGACGCCCTGGTCGGGCAAGGCGAGAAGCCCAGCATCCAGCGCATCCGCGAGCAGCTGGGCACGGGGTCGCCCAACACCATCCACCGCCACCTCAAGGCGTGGCGAGCCACCCAGGCGCCGGCCGAGCGCCGTGCGGCCCGCTTGCCGGACGAGTTGACCGCCGCCCTGGCCGAGGAGCTGGAACGCCAGGCCGCTGCGGCCCGCGCCGAGGCCGAGGAGAACGCCCTGGAGGCCCAGCACACCGCCGACGAGCTGGCCGCCACCGGCGAGCAGCTGGAGGAGCAGGTCGAGGAGCTGAGCGGCCGAGTGGAGGCCCTGGAGAGCGAGCGCGATCGCGTCACCGGCGAACGCGACGAGGCGCGCAGCGCCCTGGCCGAGTTCCGCGAGCGGGTGCGGGAGCTGGAGACCCAGCGCGACGACGCCCGCCAGCAGCTGGCTGAGGCCCGCAACCGGGTGACCACCCTCGAGGAGCAGCGTGACGAGGAGCGGGAGGCGCGCATCGCGGCACAACGCGAGGCCAAGCAGACCGATCAAGCCCGCATCGAGGCCGAACGCGCCCTGGCGGTGGCCCAGACCCGGGTCGAGGCCACCCAACAGCAGGCCGAGGAGCGTGCCAAGGCACTCCAAGAGGAACGGCAGGCTCGCCAACAGGACGCCCAGGGGCACCGCCAGGCCCTGGCCGAACAACGCGACGAGTACCGGGAACGCCTCGCCGCCCTGGAAAAACAGCTCCAGGACGCCCAGAAACGCGCTCAGGAGGCCGAAAAGGGTCGAACCAAGGCCGAGGTACAGGGTGAGGCCTTAGCGGCCCGTATGGAGGCCCTTGAGGATCGCCAACGTAACGACCGGGAGGAGGACCAGCTGTCGATGGGGGAGTAGGTCAAGCTCTAGTGATGACCCTTAGGTGTATGCTTCACGTTCTCTAGTGGACCTAGGGGTAATTACCCCTGTCCACTTAACCGCGTAATACGTTGATTAATATGTACTTTTCCTTCACATCATTCCAAGTGGATGTTGACCCCAATTTCCTCCTCCTAAAACGGCACAGTCGTATCATCTAATACTGATGGGAGATCCCCCCGCGTATTGCTAAACAAGGGGCGCGAAGCGCCCAATGTTCCAGCAGTGCAATGGGGTGGCGACCACCGTGGCTGGATTCTTTAGCGGCCAGGTCTGCTCGCTGGGCAGCGCAGGCGCGAAGCGCCTCGAAGCAGCCCAATCGTTGCGCCTTGGGCGCACCCTCTTAGGCCCGCGAAGCGGGGGCGAAGGGAGCGAAGCGAACGGAGGGTAGGTGGACGCGCATCTGCGCGTCTTTTCTGTTTCCTTTTCCTTTTCCCTTTTAGGCGACTGTAACTCACTGAAAAATAAAGTTAATTAGCCTTTACGGGGGAGGGGTTTGGGGTTGTGAGGGGAGGGGTTTGGGGTTGCTAGGGGGAGGAAGTTGGGGCATAAAGGGAGGGAATAATATTCTCACCTAAACGGGAGCGAGTCGTGCCACAACAGCAAGGAAGCTTACCAGTCTACAAGAGCAACGCCCTCATCGAAGCCTCATACCGGCTCACCCCAGCAGAACAGCGCATCATGCTGGTCTGTATCTCACAGGTGCGAAGGGATCAGCCAATTACCGATGAGGTTCTGTACAGCGTTAGCGCTAACGACATCATAGCGCTGACCGGCAGTGCATCTCATGCAGTCTATGACGAACTAGCTAAAGCCGCACTTCGTCTAAAACGTCGTGAGGTCTGGATTACTGAGCGACCAAATGGGGAAGGAACTCATAAAGAAACGCTAGTCACCGGCTGGGTGCAATCGATTCGTTACCGAAAAGCTGAAGGAAAGGTAGAACTACGCTTCACTAAAGACATGCTGCCCTACTTAACTCAGCTAACAGAACAGTTCACTCGATATGCGTTAGGCGATGTAGCGAAAATGACCAGTGCTCACGCCATTCGACTCTACGAATTACTATGCCAATGGCGAGACTCAGGCGAACGTGTCGTCACCATAGAGTGGCTCCGAAAAGCATTTCAATTAAGCGATAAGTACCCTGCCATAAAAGATTTTAAGCGGTGGGTAGTCCAGCCAGCCGTAGAGCAGATCAACGAACACAGTCCATTCTGGGTAGAGTGGCATCAGCGAAAGACTGGGCGACGTGTCAGCCATTTTGTCTTCTTTTTCGGAGAAAAAGCCGACAATAAGGTGTCAGGTGTCACTGACACGCGGCGTAAGCCAAAACGCACAGCATCCCCAGATCAGGGCAACCAAGGCGTGTTGTTCGGCATCCCCCGCCATCTCATCGAGCAACAGGCGCGTCCTGGTGAGAGCTATGAAGATGCAGCGCTGCGACTCCTCAAGAAGAAGCGTAATCATGTAGTGGAGGCCTGATTCAGCAGCAGGCTCTCCTGCGTCCCCACACCTACGCACCGCCTTTTCTTTCCATATATTCATTCACTGCCGTTTCGAATACCTCAACCATACTCATGTCGTGTGCCACAGCGAAGGCCTTCAGGCGGCGGCGGAACTCGGGGCTCACCCGAAAATTACAAGGCACGGTAGTGCCTGGCTCCGGCTTGCTGGTGTGGTTGCCCACCACATGAGTGGTCTTCGTCGGTTCCGGGGGAAGCCCTTTGCTGCCGGGCTTCTTGCTGGGTGCGGCCATACCGTCGGCTCCTTGCGTTATTGCGTTAATTCGTTATAGATTCCAAGCGGTCGATGATGGCCTGGATTAGCCTGTCCGCCTGAGCTCGCGGTCCCTTATAAGGGGTTTCCACCACGGATAGGCCACCGTCCTGTGCGCGGCGCAACGCGGTCTTCTCCGGTATCTGGGAGTCGAGCACGTGATAGGGGGTCGCCTCCAGGTAGGCGCGGGCCTCCTCGAGCTCGCGGGGACTGTCGCCGACGCGGCTCAGCGCAATGGCGATGCGCTCCATCGGGACGCCATGTTCGCTGACCAAGGTGTTGGCCAGGATAACGGTGGGTTCCAGATCGTCCAGGGATAAACCGGTAGGCAGTACCACCAGATGTGACTTCTGCCCAATCTCGGCAGTTGCCCGGGTCGCATGCGGGGCACCGTCCAGGACCATGAGGTCATAGGCGTCGGCGATCCTGAGGGCCTGACCCACGGTACCGAACGTCTCGACAGCTACTATGGGCTCGATGCCACGACTCAGTCGGCGCTGCAGCCAAGTGAAGCTAGTGGACTGGTTGATATCGAGATCGCCGATTTTCACGTTCCAGTCGGCGGCAGCGTAGGTCGTGGCGATGGCCCGGGCCACGGTGGACTTACCCACCCCACCCTTCTGGCTCACCACGCCAATGATGTAGCCCATGGCTTCCGTCCCTCCTTGCGTTATTGCGTTAAATAGTTAATGCGTTACAGCGAGTAGGGCCGACTCCATGACAGGAGGGCTCCACCCGGTGGGTTTCTCTTGTCAGTATAACGCAATAATTAAATAACGCTTTAACGCAAAAAAATCCGCCTCTTTGAGCGACTAGGCTGCAACAGGGTCATAGAGGGAAGACCGGCTCAGCATGGTAGAGCTGATTGTTGAGGCTCTCCACAATTAGACCTCTTCACGACCTACGGCCGGCGCCTCCTGCCAAGCGCGAAGCTCTTCCACCTCAGGCGCATCAGGATCGCACTCTGCCAGCAGCTGCTTTAGCTGGGGATGGTTCGCAGCCTTGGCCAGCCCTTCGCGCTCCAGGGACGCATTCAGCGTCACCCGACTGACCCCGAAGTGCTTGGCCACCTCGGCCTTGGTGATCTCAGGGTCGGCCAACATCGCTGCCGCTTTACGCACGTCCGCGCCCGACATGGCCGGACGGCGTCCTCCCTTGCGACCGCGAGCTCTGGCCGCCGCCAGGCCGGCTAGGGTCCGCTCTCGGATCAGGCTGTGTTCGAACTCAGCCAGGGCGCCGAAGATATGGAACACCAGCTTGCCTCCGGCACTGGTGGTGTCGATCGCCTCGGTCAGCGACCGAAAGCCCACGCCACGCTCGTTCAGCTCGTGGATCAGCTCCACCAGATCCTTGAGCGAACGAGCCAACCGGTCGAGCTTCCACACCACCAGGGTGTCGCCATCGCGTAGGGTGCGCAGGCAGGCCTGCAGCTCGGGACGTTCTCGCTTGGTACCGGTGATACGTTCCTCGAAGACTTGCTCGCAGCCGGCTTCTTGAAGCGCGTCACGCTGTAACTGGGGATTCTGGTCCTGTGTGCTGACCCGTGCGTAGCCGATGATCATGCGTCCTCCTCTCCATGGCGACCTATACGAAAACAAACCTTGGTTTTCTTTACATGGTGCTTCAAGAGCGATCTCTATGCCAGAGGCTTTGTAGCCTGACCATTTACAGCCATTCCTTGCCTATCGATAGCTCACTTGCCTAGCTTGATTGAGTTGTTCAGTATCCCCTGATTCATCAGTCTCCTAACAACTACAAGGAGGAAGACCCATGGAGGCAAGTGCGTGACCAACGACCTCACCCTGCTGGAGGCGCAGCAGGACATTCATGAACTGATCGCCCAGCAGGCCCCCCTCGAGACAACTCTGGACGCTATCGCTCGCTGGATTGGCATTCAGCTGCCCGGTGCCATCGTGGCCTTCATGCGCTTCGACCCGACTCGTTGCTCCCTCAGCCTGTATCCCTGCCACCGTTTCTCTCAGGCATATTACGAGCGGCTTCAGGATGTTCCCATCGGTCCGACAGCAGCCTCCTTCGGCGCGGCCGCCTACCTACGTCGCCAGGTCATCACGGAAGACATTCAGACAGACTCACGCTGGGAGTGTCTGCGCAGTGCGGCATTGACCGAAGGACTGCGTGCCTGCTGGTCAACCCCGGTGATCACCGCCCAGGGGGAGTTACTGGGGACCTTTGGCACCTACTATCGCCAGCCCTCCTCGCCCAGCGAGACGAGCCTGCGGCGGCTTCGCCAGGCCGCCACCTTGGTCGCCCTGGCGATCATTAAGCACCGCAATAACCGCCACCACCAGATGCTGGCCGAGCGGCATCGCTCGCTATTCGTGAACCACCCCGCGGGGGTCTATGAACTCGACCTCAAGGGCCGCTTCCTGAGGGGTAATGCCGCCCTGGAGCGGATCACCGGCTACCCGGAGCAGGACCTGGTCGGCCACCACTTCAACGAATTCATCGCGTCCGACTATCGCGACCAGACCCAGGCCGCCTTCGATGCCGCCAGGGCCGGGGCCTCACGCCACTACGAGACGCAGGGTACCCATGCCGACGGCCATCCCTACTACCTGGAGGTGACCAACTTCCCGGTGACCGTCGAAGGTGAGGTCGTCGGCGTCTATGGCACCTGCCAGGACATCACTCAACGCAAACGCCAGGAGGCCGAGCTGCGCTTGTTGCAGCGAGGCATCGAGGCCAGCCCAAATGGGATCCTCATGGCCGATGCCTGCCAGCCGGACATGCCGATCGTCTATGCCAATGAGGCCTTCTGTCACCTGACGGGGTATGCATCAGACGAAGTGCAAGGCCATAACTGTCGCTTCCTACAAGGCGCAGACACCGACCCTACGGTCGTCGCTACCATTCGCCACGCCCTGGCTGCGCGTACCGAGGTGCAGGTCACGCTGCTCAATTACCGCAAGGACGGCACACCCTTCTGGAATCGCCTGGCGATAAGCCCAGTCGTCGACACGTCTGGCCACTGCACCCACTTTATAGGCACCCAACAAGACATCACCCTGGAGCGCAATCAAGAGGACCTGATTGCCTACCAGGCGACTCACGACCTGCTCACCGCTTTGCCCAATCGAACGGCCCTGGATAACCGTCTCGAGCACGCCCTCCGCTGGAGTCAGCAGAACCACCGCTTGCTAGCAGTAATGTCCCTCGATTTGGACGGTTTCAAGGCCATCAACGAGGGTCTTGGGTACCCTACCGGCAACCAGTTGCTAGCGGCCATCGCCGACCGTCTTCGACAGCTACTCGGCCCCCGCGACACCCTGGCCCGCCTCACCGGTGACGAGTTCGCCTTCCTGATGCCGGACTTCAATAATCGCGAGGAAGTGGCCCTCGCCGCCGAGCGCATCCTCACTACCTTCGAACGTTCGTTCGATATTGAGGGTCGCGCTTTGCACATCAGTACTAGCGTCGGTGTCGCCTGCAGTGATGAGGTGATCCAGCAGCCCCATGAGCTGCTGCAGCATGCCGACCTGGCCCTGGGCGTGGCGAAACGACAGGGACGCAACACCTGGCAGTGGTATCAGGGAGAGGAGGAGCAGAACACCAACGAGCACGTGCTGCTGCGCCATGACCTCCACGCCGCACTACACGAGCACCAGTTCGAGCTCTACTACCAGCCCATCGTTGATGCCGTCACTGGCCACATCCGCAGCGTCGAGGCCTTGGTGCGTTGGCATCATCCAATACACGGGATGGTGTCTCCCGGGGTCTTCATTCCCATCGCCGAACAGACCGGGCTGATCATCCCGCTGGGTCGCTGGGTGCTGCGACAGGCCTGCGAGCACCTCGCCGCCATGCGCGCCAAGGGTGAGCGCGTGTTCCCGGTAGCAGTCAACATCTCGTCGCTGCAGTTCCGCCGCGACGGCTTCCTCGATGAAGTGCAAGCCATTCTCGATGAGACGGGACTGCCACCCGAGCTTCTCGAGCTGGAGATGACCGAGAGCATCCTGCTGGGCGGCGCCGAACAGGCCATCGAGATGATCGACACCCTGCGCGGGATGAGCATCACGGTAGCCATCGACGACTTCGGTACCGGCTTCTCTAGCCTCAGCTACCTGCGTGACCTCCCGATCCACAAAATCAAGCTGGACCGTGCCTTCATCCACGACATCCTCACCAGTCACCGCAATGCTGCCATTGTCCAGGGCATCATCACCATGGCCCACCACATGGGCCTGGTGGTGGTCGCCGAGGGTATCGAGGAACGTACACAGCAAGAGGAACTGGTGCGTCGCGAATGCGACCTGTTGCAGGGCTACTTCTTCGCCAGACCCATGCCGTGGAAGGCGCTCATGACGCTCCCCGACCAGCTGCCCGCTCCCAAAACGTGAGGCCGCCAATCCCTCGGTCTCAGTAGAGGCCGATGGTGAAGGCTTGCCGTCTCCTGGGGGCTAATGCCTCCAGGACCGTTAACCGGCCAGGTCCTTCCTACGCACGCTACACCCCGCAAATGCTTGAAAGATGGGTGCTTTTTCCATGCATGTTGCCATGCCAATTAAGTTGTATATAGTGTAACGCTATAGGTAAATGACCCCCGTTTATTGATATAAATTAATAAAAAACTATCGCATTAGCAGGTAACCGACATGGCTCTCCCCGACCGGGATGAAAACCCTTCAGCGGCCGTGATCCGGTCACTGCTACAGCATGCCCATGAGCTATCGATATACGCCAAGGACATGCCCTACCCCCTGAAGGCAGAGGTGATAGATATCGACCTGAGAACTGGCCGCCTGGTGCTCGAAGCCGAGTATGCCGGCCAGGACATCGATCGCTACCTGACCAGCGGCGGCGTGAGCTTCGACATCGAAGTGATAAAGGGTCCCCAGGACCTCGAGCGTGACACCTACAGCCTCAGCAATGTCGCCGCCAAGCTGATCAAGACCGACAGCACCCAGTATCGCTTGGAGTGCCAGCTCCCCGAGTCAGTGTTCGTTCATGAGAGCCGGGGAGCCGTACGCATCCCGTTCATTCTCGGCATGCAGGCACGTGTCAGCCTCGAGGTCTATCTGAATGAGCTGAGCGTACCGGGTCGACTCCGCAACCTCTCAGTCGGCGGCTGCATGGCCGACATCGAACTGGCAGACAGTATCGCCATCGGCGTGAACCAGGAGATCCCGGGGGTCACGCTGGAATTCCCCAATGGGGAAAGCTTCTTCGCCGAAGGCAAGATCCGTCATATCCGCCCCTTCGGCCAGCATGGCTACGCGGCGGTCGGGATTCAGTTCATCAATCTGTCGACGGCTCAGACAGAAGCACTATTCCGATACGTGTCAGAGTCGGAGCGCGAAGCCGCTTACCGTACAGGAGCGAATGACAAGATGGACCATCACTCCCCCCTGTTCATCCCAGGCGCCAAGGAGAAGAAGATTCTGCAGCGCGAAGCCCAGGAGCGCGAGAAGCGCACCCGCCAGTCGCCCATGGAGCGTGGCGTCATGGACGTGGCACACCAGCTCCAGGTGGGCTTGATGTACATGAAAACCCGTAACCTCTTCCCCGAGAAGATCTTCTACGACTGCGTCGACACCCTACGCTACCTGGTTGAACAGGATCGCAAGGCCTTCCTCTATGCCTTGGCCTTCCTGCACAACGAGCCAAACTGGGTTCGCCATGCGGTACAGGTGGCCGGCCAGCTGGCCGACATGCTGCTGGCCCGCGACCCGCACGACCCGCATGTCCGTGAGGCCGTGCTGGGCGCTCTACTGCACACCCTCGGCAAGCCTCTGCTGATCAGTCCCCAGTTGCCCTCGCTGAAGGTCAACATGAACCCGGCACAAAAAGATATTCTCAGGGGCCATGTGACCACTCTGCTCGATAAGCTGGTGACCCTCGGCTGGACACCCAGCCCGACCTGCCGGGAGGTGATCGAGAATGCCAACGAGCGCCTGGATGGCTCCGGCTACCCAGCGGGCAAGCGCGGCGATGCGCTATCGGATCGCGTCCGTCTGGTCTCGGTGATCAAGGCGATCAACCGGCTGTTGCACGCCCGCAACGGCATCCCACCGCACACGCCGCTCGATGCCTACCGCCTCGTCAATGAGGCCGCCGCAGCCTACGACAAGGCCGTGCTGGTGGAGTATATCCAGGCCTACGGCCTCTATCCGATCGGTAGCCTGGCCAAGTTTTCGGGGGGCTTTCTCGCCTGGGTGATGGATATCGACGGGAAGGGCATGCCGACCAAGGTCTGTGTGGTCAAAAACCTCCGCTTCCCTGACACCAACATCAGAAGCGAGCTGAGCAGCGGCGATTTCTCGCAGATCGGAAAGCTGGAAGGCATCGTCAACCCAGCCGACTACGGCGTAAAGGTCATCAAAGTCTAGCGGCCACGAAGCACGAAGAACCGAAGAAAGCCCCTGGTGACGGGACGACACCAGGGGCAAGCAAGGATATCAGGGATGCGTCCCTTGGCCAGAGGTGCAGTGCCAATGCCTACGCGAGGACAAACTTGCTGAACATTAGCACCCTCATATCATGCCCTGACCATCGCCCCGGTGCCCCCCGGACCAAAGCCCCTCATCATCAAAAAACGTAGGTTTTCTAACCATAGAAAGCTTTACGCAATTTCTTTACGAAAAACCGCCCCTCCAGGGTCTCCTGGAGGGGCGGTCAGCGTGCGTAAAGAAAACGACCCTTTTATAAAACATATCGAGCACTCAAAAAACCAATTCTAACGCCATTCCGTTATCTACAATGTTTCCGCAAACCATATCTAGATAAAACTCTCCGTTAGATATATGGTCATGGAATATTGACCAAACCCCATCAGTACAAACCAGCACTCTATCTCCTGGCCTTACTTTAAAATTGACTTCCTTAAACTCAACCTTCCTCCCCTTTTCAACATGAGAGGTCAAGCGATTACGCAAGGGGTGTGCAACAGCATATTTGGCGGCATCATCATGGGATTTCCTTTTGATTAAAGCCTTCCATGCAACAGAGTCATCGCTAGATAAAACCTGACCGTTAACATAAATCCTGCAATCCCCTGAGGACACAACATGCGCAAAACTATTATTTATCACGGAAAGACCAAGAAAAGAAATTTTAACATGATCCTCAAGAGAAGATTCCAGGTGTTCGGGGTGTATTTTTTCGCATTCTTCGCTTGATATTAGATGAGATAAATTTCTGATTGTTTTATAAACGCCCTCTTGTGATGATTCACCAAAACCATCAGCCAGCATTAAGAAAAACTTATTTTCCGAAGAAGAAAAACAGCAGAAGGCGTCAAGATTACACTTCCTATCACCCTGGTCTTCAGAAAAATTAACTAGCATTTAAACAGTTTCCCAAGGCATTGTTTTGTAGTAGTTTCTAACTACTTCGTAAGCATCTTCAAAACTAGGAAGCTCCCCTTCTATCTCATCTTCCATATCATTGAAATTCTCAGATGATCTAGAAATTACACGCTTATCATCCATCCCATTCACATTCAAAAATTCATCGACCCCTTTCCCTATGGACTTTTCCAAAAGCATTTCCAGAACCATAGCTTTTTCCTCGCCACTCCCCTCTGCAAACCTATTAATCAAGTAATAAATATCATAGACATCCTGCCGTCTACTTCTATTCCTAACAACTTGCTGCAATATCGACCTGAATTTCTCTGCTAGCAAAGACACTAGATCATATGCTTGTATGCACTCATCCCCATCAATCTCTATCTCTTGA
The DNA here is from genome assembly GCF_056857535.1 of Vreelandella sp. L-25. NCBI lineage: Bacteria > Pseudomonadati > Pseudomonadota > Gammaproteobacteria > Oceanospirillales > Halomonadaceae > Vreelandella > Vreelandella sp. L-25. Next base: position 4,802 of record NZ_JBSXNH010000013.1, on the reverse strand, counting down.
GTCGTCCCCGTGAACTCGTTGAAACTATAATCTATCTGCACAACTTGTGACGACTGCCCCCTTTCAAGCCTACCCATCATCGATCCATCATTTTTCCTTGCATAACCTATAGTTATGTCAAGAGATGGGAAGGTGGCATCGGCTCTTTTAGGGATTTTTTTAAGTTTTTGAACAGAGCATTTTATCCCATAAAGCAACTCTGCCTCTGCCTCAAAAAGTCTCATATTAATTTTATCTCTAAGCTCATTTTCATCAAGCTCAATCATCTTTTCAGAAGTTGAAAAATCAATATCTGTAGTATACCTGCTGCTTCCGTATCGTATGCCTAAAAGGATCCCACCTTTCATAACCATACTTTTAGAAAGGTCGCTATCCAAAGATATTGCCATCAAAATTATATGAACTGCCTTCCTAAAATCTACTTGATCTACTGGGGACCTATTCACCCAGTCAGAAATCCCTTGTTCCATATTTTTGCAGCTCACTATAGTTTATTGAAATATTCCATTCAGGGCTATATACATCTTCATATTCGCTTTTTGGAAAAAGGACTCTTGATCCTCCTCTCTGATTTGACTTCTCAGACCTCCATCTATCAATATCAGATGATTCGACACCAAGCACTGTCCCGAGAATAAAACCCACTCTTGCTTTATCAATAGCCCTTCCATAATCATTAACGTATTTTATTATCCTTCTTTTAAAAGATGGGGCGTATTCCAAATAAACATCTATTACATGCTGCTCGCCTCCGCACTTTTCTGGATTGCGAAGCATGTCTATGAAAAGTTCACCAATATCTTGAACTCTAACTCCTTCATCTCCTTCCCGAGGATCTTTTGGATTGCTCTTAACTGAAACATATACAGTTTTCCCAAAGTGTCTTCCAGAAACAGGGTATGTGGGAATAAAATCCTCAGCAGCCCCAGGGTGTCCTGTTCTTTCTATAACCTCAGCCCTTCCTAAGTTCCTCCACTCTTTTTTACTGCATGCTGTCAAATATATAACTTTTGGAATTCTGTTGGTCATCCCATACCATTGCATGGCACTTAAATCTGATATGTATGCATAGGGGTAAACAGCGCACAACAAGCTTGCTGTTGGTGATTTTTTATTTGAAAGCACCCTGTAGAACTTAGATTCTTTATGGAAGAATGACTTCTTGTCATCTGCTTCTATAACACCTGCAATTTCAAGCCTTTCTGTGTACCTATGGAATTGCTCTGTACGAGGAGTTTTTATCTGTATCTTACTTATTCTCTCTCCTTTGTACTCTCTCTTTTTATACAGCATGAATATTTCTTCGTGGAGCCTTTTCCTACTAATGGCCCCTTTTCCATAGTCATTTATTAGCCAGCTTGATAGCGCATCTTCTATTGAGATCGGCACTGTGCTCTCCGGGTATATACGTCCTTAGGACGTATATACCCGGAGAGTGCACCTTGTCAAGCTTTTTGTTGATTTTCAGCATTTTTCATTTGACATCGTTGCCATTAGGGGTACAATGTGTCCTTAGGACACATTGTACCCCTAATGAGAACGGGATCAAAAAAAAGTCACTGAAAATCAATCGGTTAGATATAGACACGAATCAGCAACTCACCCTTCTCTCGGCCACGGGAAATGACAGTCCTGCGAGACGCCCGCTAGAGTTAGGCGTAGCCAACGGACGTGGCCTGTTGCCAACCTGTTCCGTGGTCACCACTCGGCGATCAGCATCTATCGCAAGTCAACAGCCGGGATAAGAGTCAAGATTATGGCGCTTATCGTGCTCATGTCCGTCTTGCGCGACACGGATCATCCGCCCACTCTATAGGCCAGCGGTGCAGCGTCCCTACCAGCCTATGAGCAGGTTTCGTCGGCCAGAATCTCCACCTACAGCGACCAGCAACGTCCTCGCCTGACCAGAGCTCTCAGCGCTTCTCCACCCTCATCAGAGGGCTCCAGGGCTCTGTCCATAGCCTCAAAGGCTTTGTCGCCAGCATGGAACAGGCACCGATCCAGCAGGATGTCTTCGGCACGACGGCACGCAGCGTCAACGATGAAGCGTGACCGCTCACCTCCCACCTCGGCCACGGCCCTGTCGATCAACTCCAGAGTGCGGCGCTCAACGCGCAGGTTGAGGGGCAAAAGCTCACTCCTCGTGTCTTTGTCGTCTCTCATCTCGTCACCTCTCTAAACGCCTTTCGGTGCAACATCCCCACCTATGCCCAGGGGCCGCCGCCAGAGCAACCGGTGCAGCGTTCCCACCTACGCCCAGGAGCGATCGATCGGCCCAGGGAAGCAAGGTATTCCTCCCCCTTTGGGGACCCACTATGCAACATCTCCACCGGCCGATGGACAGGTTTCGTCGGCCAGAATCCTCGGCCCTGTGGCGTGCCGCCAGGGCACCTGCCAACAGCCTCTCTGGTGGGTTGTGTTTCCCAAGATCTGTCCCCTGTAGGCCACCCGTGCAGCATCCCCACGGGTGCTCGAGACCCGTGATTCTGTTTCGCATGCGAAACCGTCGGCAGGGCCACCGGTGAGGATGCTGCACCGATGCCTATTCATGCTTGATCCGGCGCACGTAGGGCGGTCGTTTCGGGATCGCCGGCAGCGCTTCGCCCTTGCGCCGGATACGCGACCAGTCGCTCTTCAGCTCCCGAATCAGGCCCCTCACATCGTCCCGCACCCCACGAAATCCCGGCATCCCACGCATGCTGTAGATGGCCTGCCGGACCAGGCGATTCCGGGTCTCGCGATCGTTCCGGCTGACGGCATCGCGGATGCGCTTTGCCCACTCGTCGCGCCGCGCTTCGACCAGCCGCCAGGTCCAGGTATTGTCGAGGCGGACCAGCTCATAATCGGCCTGCCACACCTCCGGGCACCAGTACGGATTGGGCATGGTGATCCGCACCTGGCGAGCATCCTGCAGCGCCTCGTAGTGCTGCGCCGGATGCGCCTCATCGACCAGCAACCACCACACCGCATAGCGCTGCCGCGGCGGCAGGTAGACCACCAGGAAAGCGTTGCCGGCACCATGCCGGCGACGCCGCCGGCGTTCGTTCCGGTCGGCGGCGGTGGCATAGCGCGCCGCAAATTTCGCCTCGAGGCGGGCGATCTTCTCCCGCGGCACCACCCCTGACACCCAGCGGGGGTACCCCCGCCGCACCAAGTCCTGCACCCGCTGCATGGCAGCGGCCTTGTAACGCATCGATCCCATGTCACCTCCCGTTGAGCGGCTACGGGGAGATAGGGCGTGCGGTGACACCATGGTCCTGAATAACCAGATTTTCGGTGCGGTGGCTCCGCATATAAAAGATTCCAAGGGCGCCGCGGCCGGAAGCGGCCCGTTAACGTCAGTGGCGCCCCTACCTCTCCGCGAGTGCCAAACCTCGGGGTGTGCCAGCCCCTCACACGAGGGGCTGCCACCCCCTTGTTTGCTGCTGGTCGTGGGTGCCAACCACGACCAACTCGCCGTCGCGCAGTGCGGGTAATTCCGCTCGCTGCGAGGCAATGGGCGCTCAGGCCTGAAATGGCCTGTTCGACCCAATCCAGGGGCACCGGGATTGGGCGACACGGACACGGGCAGCCGGGTAACCGGACCTGACCCTGTCACGGCGTGAGAGTGGGTGAGAGCCCCACCTGTGGGCGGCGGGTGACCGTCGAACGCATGCCGAACCTGTGGGCGCAGCGCTGGGGGAAACCCCAGTGAGCCAGGTAGCCGAAAGGAGTGGCCTGGCGGCACCAGGAGGCGCAAGCCGCCTGGGTCGACGAATAGCTCAAGCAGGTAACGGCGCCCCTCGAGGGTGCTGTTCGGAGTGCTTCATAGCCATGCTCTTCGGGAGCTGGCCATGTGCGATGAAGTGACGGTGGAGTAAGGGAGCCGTTTTGGAATCTTGGGCCCCTGAAAACCGGCGATGCCGGTGAGGTGCTTAGCACTAGTGATCACCGTGGTGGAGCACAGTGGCGATGAGGTACGCAGTAGCACGTGACTAACGTGGGAAACCCTACGGCCAATGATCCGGGTGGCACCGGTAAGGCTATGGGTGGGAGCGGCGTTGAGTAGTGTCTGAGCTGGGCGGCGATATGGCCGAAGTCCTCAGCGAGATCCTGGGCGACCAGGGCACACGAAAGATGCCAGCGAGTGTGGGAGGGGCACTCCTCCCTCGCAGCAAGCAAGACGGCAACATCGACGACGACCGGTACCGCGGGTGGCACCGCGGACGCCGGATGAGAATGGCCAGGGTGGCACCTGGCGTAAGTTCATCACTATCGCACCGCGCAAGACCGGCCGTGCGATTCACGACACCAAGGAGGTATTTGATCCTTCAATGCCCGTTTGGGCATCTTCAACAGCCCCTCTTCGGAGGGGCTTTCTCGTTGAGCCTCTGGCACGCCATGGGTGCTAGAATAGGGTCAATTGCCGACCGATAGAGGAGACGCCCCATGACGCCATTCGGCTGGCTCGTCACCGCCTTCGCCCTGTTCATGGCCGGCGTGTGCCTGTTCACCTACGTGCAGATTGAGCGCCACGCCCACCAGAACCGCCAGCGGCGCCTGGCCCGCGAGCGTGATGGCATCGTGCAGCAGTACCAGCAGACGCCCTGATACCGGCCCGCTCCCCCCTCACCAGGCGAGCCGCCCGACACGCAAACCCCGCTACGGCGGGGTTTTTCGTAGTGCGCCAGGCATGGCGCGCAGCGCCAATTAGGCGCTATCCGGTCCGCCGTGGTGGTTGGCCGGATGACTTGGGGGTGAAAGTCCCCTACGGACCCTGATAGCGGGAACCGTTAGCTGAACAGCAAGGGTGTTCGTCGTGA
>NZ_JBSXNH010000012.1:0-13042 GCF_056857535.1 Vreelandella sp. L-25 | reverse complement strand
GAAGGTGGTGAAACTCAAGCAAACGCTCAAAGCACTGACGAAGCGAAACCGGGGCATCGGACTCGCGGCCATTATACGTGAGCTGAATCCGGTGTTACGGGGCTTTGCCAACTACTTCCGGGTGGCGAACTGCGCGAGGGTGTTAAAGCAGGTGATGAGTTGGCTAAGGCGGCGGTTACGTTGCCTCCAGCTCAAGCAGTGGAAAAAGCCGGGCCGGTTGCATCGGAGGCTGAAACAGCTGGGCTATCGCCCGCCGTTTAAGTTCATCAAGATGCAAAGCTGGCGTAATGCCGCTTCACCGCTGGCCCACCATGCGATCCCCAATGCCTACCTGCATAATGACTTACGGTTATTGGATCTGACCAGGGTCAGAACCGGCATCACTGTCCCCGAATTCGGGGTAAGTTAATGGCATGAGCCGTATACGTGGTCCGTATGTACGGTTCTGTGAGAGGGATGAGGCGGTAACGCCTCACCCTACTCGCTGTCGGTATTGGCTGCGCAGGTACGACCCTCCAATAGGGTGAGCGCCACGAGTCAATGTGCGCCTCGAATTTTTGATGAAAAGAGTGTCGAATAGAGCAGCGGTAGATAAAGACGTAAGAACGCTGGGGCACTCATCGGCACCGTTAGAGGAGAAGGGTATGCAGGCGATTGAGTTTGAGGCAGACATTCAAGACGGTATGGTTAAAATCCCGGACGAATATGGAGACTTAAAAAACAGGCATGCCCGGATTGTGGTGCTGTATGAAAACAGCACATCAGAGCCGAGCGAGCCTGGGCCGTCATCCGGTCTCGATTTCTCGTCTGTCAAAGCGCCCACTCTGACAACCCAGGAAGGGGTCGAATATCAACGGAGCATGCGGGATGAGTGGTAACTATTTGCTCGATACAAACGTTTTTATCAACGCGATCGAGCGACAGCTATGCCTGCCGCCTGCCTATTACGCTTACTCCGTGATCACTGAGCTTGAACTGTTGGGATTCCCAGGTTGACCCCTTCAAGAAGAACAGGCTATTTCAGCTTTATTAGCCAAGCTGACACGCGTCGAGCTCAACCACTCGGTAAAAATAGAGACGATCAACACACGTCGTCATACTCAGATGAAATTACCTGACAGCATCATTTCTGCATCTGCCACGGTGACGCAAACAACATTGGTCACAGACGATGCCAAATTGGCAGCTAAGCACCCAGGCAAAGCTATGTCTTTGAATATGCTCTTGAGTTCTTAAGAGTAGATGTCGTCACCGAGATTGAATGATTCACGGTGGCCCAATCCAGGCGGCTAATCGCCGCCTTCGCGGATGCCTCATTTGCTCGTCCCTCGCAAGATTCGTTACGCCGCGCTACGGGGTGTCACGTACTTGAAGTGGGCACCTTGTAGCGCGTGGTAAGCGAAGCGCACCCGCGAAGCACCCCGTGAGGGGTGCCGAAGGCGGCTCAGAGATTTGATGATTCACTTTAGCCCAATCCGGGCGGCTCATCGCCGCCCCCGCGGGTGTCTCATTTGCTCGTTACCTCGCAAGATTCGTTACGCCGCGCTACGGGTGTCACGTACTTGAGGTGGGCTAATTTGTAGCGCGGCGTAAGCGGAGCGCACCCGCGAAGCACCCCGCTAGGGGTGCCGATGGTGGCATTAGGTTGGATGAATTACGGTGGTGATATCGAGGCGGCTGTCGCCATCTCACGAAATGCGTGACACTTACCTTAATCCCGCAGGCTCATAATCCGCCAGTTCCGTTCTTCAGCCACTTTACGCAGGGTGTCGTCTGGGTCGACGGCAACCGGGTGATCAACTTTCTCAAGTAGCGGTAGATCGTTGTGAGAATCGCTATAGAACCACGCACCATCCATCGTGAGGTCTTGGGCTTCCAACCACGCTTGTAGGCGGATGACTTTACCCTCGCGGTAACTGGGCACGCCGTCAACACGGCCAGTATAGCGGCCATCGACCATTTCCGGCTCTACAGCGATTAAATCATCAACACCTAAGCGCTCGGCAATGGGGCCGGTAATAAAACGGTTGGTGGCAGTGATAATCAGCAGCGTATCGCCTTTGGTGCGGTGGCGGGCCAGCAGCTCCTCGGCTTTGGGCAGAATATGCGGCTCGATTTTGCTGGCCATGAATTGCTGGTGCCACGCCGCCAGCTGCTCCGGCGTGTTTTCAGCCAGCGGTTTCAGCGCCATTTCCAAAAATGCCGCCATATCCAGAGTGCCCGCGTTGTAATCGGCGAGAAAGCGCTCGTTGGCCTCGCGGTAGGCCACCGGGTCCACTGCGCCTTGCTCCACCAGAAACTCACCCCAGGCATGGTCGCTGTCGATGGATAGCAGCGTATTGTCCAAATCGAAAATGGCCAGACTCACGGCGCTCCCCTTATGGTTAATGTTGGACGTTGGTCGTCGGATACAAAGCGCCGGATTATCGCAGAGTCACCTAGGTTTCACCACTTAGCGTGATATTGTATTGATACGCTTGTCTCCCTTGTGGAAAAATGGGCATAACTGAAAATTTATGAAGGTGATGTCCGTGATCGACGCTGACGGCTTTCGCCCCAATGTTGGCATTATCATTGCCAATAGCCAGGGGCAGCTGCTTTGGGCGCGTCGTGTAGGGCAAAATGCGTGGCAATTTCCCCAGGGAGGCATTAAGGCAAGCGAGACGCCACAACAAGCGCTTTTTCGTGAACTCCACGAAGAGATCGGCTTAACCGCCGACGATGTTGATATTGTCGCCTGCACCCGGGGCTGGCTGCGCTACCGTCTGCCACGACGCATGATTCGTACCCACTCAAGGCCAGTGTGTATTGGCCAAAAACAGAAGTGGTTTTTACTCAAAATTCGTTGCCAAGAAAACCGTATTTGTATGACGGCCACGCCCAAGCCGGAATTCGACGGTTGGCGATGGGTTAGCTACTGGTACCCGTTAGGGCAAGTGGTGCCGTTTAAACGAGAGGTCTATCGGCGTGCGCTAAGAGAGCTTTCTCCTCGCGTGCAGCGCTTGGCACAAGATAACGAAGGATAACGCGCGCATCATTGCAGGATAAAAGCAGTGTTAGCCCAGCCGGACAATCCCTCAGCGAGGCAAATAATAGTGAATAGGAAAACGTCCATGCTTGAGGTGCTGCGACGCGTTATTCAAGAAGTGAATGGCGCACGGAACCTCGACGCCGCGCTGTCGACCATGGTGCGCCGCATACGCAAAGCCATGCAGACCGACGTGTGCTCCTTTTATCTTTACGATAAAGAGCTGGAGTCGTTGGTTCTGATGGAAACCATTGGTCTGCGTACCCAAGCCGTGGGTCGTGTCGTGTTGCCGCTGGGGGAAGGCCTAGTGGGGCTAGTGGCTAAGCGCAGTGAACCGCTCAACCTTGAAGACGCCCAGTCGCACTCCCATTTCCGCTACTTTGAAGCGACCGGTGAAGAGCGTTATTCAAGCTTTCTTGGGGTGCCGATTATCCACCAGCGCCACATGCTCGGCGTGCTGGTGGTGCAGCAGGCGGAAAAGCGCCGCTACGATGACGAAGATGAAGCCTTCCTGGTCACCATGGCGGCACAGCTTTCGGGCGTGCTGGCTCATGCCTTAGCCACCGGTAATCTCACTCGCCCCGCGCTACCCGGTGGCCAGGCGATGTTCAAAGGGGTCGCGGCCTCACCCGGCATGGCCATGGGCGAAGCCGTGGTGATCACTCCTCCCGCCGACCTCAATAGCGTTCCTGATCTTATTCCCAGCGACCAGGAGTACGAAATTGCCCGGCTAAAAGAGGCCATCGGCAAAACCCGCGATGAGATTCGTGCCGCTGCAGAGCGTTTGGTTAACCGGATCTCTTCCCAGGAGCTAGCGCTGTTCGACGTCTACCAACAGATGTTGGGCGAAGCGGCACTCTCCGAAGAGGTCGAAAAGCGCATTCGGGAAGGGCAGTGGGCGCCGGGGGCGCTCGCCGATGTCGTTCGCCGCCATGTGCAATACCTAGAACGTGTCGATGATGACTACCTGCGCGAGCGGGCAGCAGATATTCGCGACCTGGGCCGTCGCGTGTTGGCGCACCTGCAAGAAGATACGCCTTCCACGCCGGAAACCTATCCAGACAGCGCCATTTTAGTTGGCGATGAAATCAGTGTGGCCATGCTGGGCGAAGTGCCGCGCGACAAGCTAAAAGGATTGGTGTCGGTACGTGGTTCCAGTACGTCTCACGTGGCGATTGTCGCCCGTGCCATGGGCATTCCCACGGTATTAGGAATGGTAGACCTGCCGCTGCCACGCCTGAACGGTGCGCCCGTGGTGCTAGATGGCCACCGGGGGCGGCTATTTGTGCGTCCTGCCGCCGAGCTGCAAACCCGCTACGCTAGCCTGATTGCCGAAGAGAAAGTGCTCAGCGAAGTGCTGGAGCATGAACAGGATCTGCCCAGCAGAACCCCCGACGGCCATGAAATGCCGCTGATGGTGAATACTGGCTTGGCGGTGGATGCCTCTGCACTGCTGAAAAGCCGCATTGGCGGGGTGGGGCTCTATCGCACCGAAGTGCCATTTATGATTACCGAGCGCTTCCCAGGTGAAAAAGAGCAGATGCGCATGTACCGCGAGCAGTTGAAAGGCTTTGCGCCGCTGCCGGTGGTGATGCGTACTCTAGATATCGGTGGCGACAAAGATTTGCCCTATTTCCCGATTGAGGAAGCCAACCCGTTCCTGGGCTGGCGGGGTATGCGCGTTACCCTGGATCATCCTGAAGTTCTGATGGTACAGCTGCGCGCCATGCTTAAAGCCTCCCACGATTTAGGCAATCTCTACGTGCTGCTCCCCATGATCACCAATGTGGAGGAGGTCGATGAGGCAATACGGCTGCTTGATCGCGCCATCTTAGAGTTGGGCGAAGAGGGTATTAAGGTTGAGCGGCCAAAAGTGGGGGTCATGATTGAAGTGCCCGCGACTATTTATCAAATGGACGCGCTGGCTAAGCGTGTCGATTTTTTCTCGGTAGGCAGTAATGACCTTACCCAGTACCTGCTAGCGGTGGATCGTAACAATCCGCGGGTGTCTAGCCTGTACGATGCGCTGCATCCCGCGCTACTTGGCGCTTTACAAGAGCTGGCTCAGGATGCGAAGCGGCTGAATAAGCCTATTTCGCTGTGTGGTGAGCTGGCGGGTGACCCAGCAGGCGCGCTGCTGTTGATGGCGATGGGCTTTACCAGTCTTTCCATGAACGCCCCCAGCTTGCCAAAAGTGCGTGCCGCGATTCGTCGGGTCACGCTGGCCGATGCGCAAACGTTGCTCAAAGAGATCATGCGGCTGGATACGCCCGCACTGGTCCATGAGCATCTTAATAAACGGCTGGATGAGTGGCAGTTGTCGCACCTACTGCCCCCTCGTGATTAATAAGCTACTATCGTTGGCATAGCGCCGTAAGTGTCGTTTCGCCAGTAAAGCGCCCGAGCGGTCCAAAGCGCTGCTCGGTGATAGCCACATCGCCCCGGTGGCTAAGCGTCAGCCAAGTAGTCGCGCGGGTGCCGTACTGCTCGCCGACGATAAAAGCCGCTGAGAGCTGACGCTCAAGAGTAACGCCAACCCCCGTATCGGGTAGCAAGTGATCGGCGGCTTGCCCTGGGTTTTGCAGCGCCTGTCGCGTGGCGGGCCGCCATAGGTGATTATTACTACCCTGTATAGCGCAACGTACAGCCTGTAGTTTAGGCCAAGGTGTATTCAAACTGGCATTGGAAAGCCCATGAACCCCGGGCGGCACATTAACAAGGGATATGCCATCGCTTCCCCGGTGCAGATGCCAGCATTGGTGGGTGGTAGCGACTAATAAATTAAAGCCAGCGTAGCGCTCGGCTTGGTGGCTCGCCATGGTGTCTAGCCATGCGGCGGGGTTGTCACTGCTAAGTACCCCCGCCACCAGTTCGCCTCGGCTGGGCGCGTTAGGGGGCGTGGGTAAGGTGGTATCGCGTACGTTGGTAAGTGCCGCCACAATGCCGTATCGATTTGCTGCCAGCCATGTACCACCCGCTTCCAAGTCTCTGCCACCCAGCAGTGCTTTGTCGCTCCACGCACTCAGTGGAGCAGTAGGGCGTGCATGGAACTCATCACGATTACCCGCTAAGCGTAGAGGAGTGTGGCTATCGGGTGACCAACGAAACGTAATTAAACACATAAATGACTCATAATAGGCATTGTTCGGGGCATACTTAAGTGGCGCGACATGACACGCTTCCGGTGGAGACGTACACTGACTTTCGCACCGTGATTAATGATGCGGGCTATCTCTACTAGCCTAACGCCCTGCCAACTGGGACATCGCGAATGACACAACGCTATCAGCGAGAGCACTTCTGGAATGCCATTATCTGGCCAGTTCTATGGCCATTATTACTGGTTCAGGCCGCGCTTGTCCTGCTATGTGTGTTGGTAGGAGCCGTTATCTGGCTAATGTCACCCAGCCAAGCGTCATGGGCAACCACGGTGTGGCTAATGCTTGCCCTTCTGTTGGGCAGCTGCATGAATGTAGGCGTTTTTTTAATGTTAATCAAAGCGCGGAGCAAGTATAAGGACACACTCTTCACGCAGGGGCTTAGCGAGCTTGAGCAGCGTATTGACGAGCTGCGCAGGAGGGTGGCCCTTAACTCTTTACCAGCGCTTGTTGAGCCGAAGGCCGATGAACAGCCCTGCCAGCGGCTTACCCTGGCGAACGACCAGCTAGAAGGGGTTATTCGAGCGCTTGATAAAGCGGGTCATGTGGTCACACAGGATGGTCATGCTAGGAGTGACCAAGCGTTGTTGGATGACTTGCATCACCAGCAGAAGCAACTCAAACATTTAATGGCAGGCAGGGAGCGGGCAAGAGAGGAGTCTCGGCTTAAATCAGGCTACCTAACGTTGATGCAACGAGAAGCCGATAGCCTTTTTGAGCACCTTGGCAGCATGCTAACGGAGGATGCGTCTGAGAACTGCCGCCAGAACGTAACCCACCTGCGTGAACGCCTTGCTGATATCCGCTCACTATTAGCTAATTTCGTGCAGCAGAGTGTGAATGAGACAAGCAGTGACGATTTATCAGGGGGCGGTGAGCACCGGCCTCGCGTATTGGTCGTTGACGATGGGCCGGTAAACTTAATGCTGGCGCGGCAAATGTTAGAGTCCCAGGGCCTTAAGGTGGAAGGTGTCAGTAGCGGTGAGCAAGCCCTAGAACGCCAGCAGTCCACTTTTTATGATTTAGTCTTTATGGATATTTTTATGCCCACTCTCGATGGGCTTGAGACGACTCGCCGTTGGCGTAAGTTTGAGCAATCAAATCAAAAGCAGCGCAGTGTGATGATTGCGTTGACCGCCAATGTCGATAACGCGGGCAGAGATACCTACGAAGCCGCTGGAATGGATGACCTTCTAGCCAAACCCTATCAACCGGATACCTTGCATAGCATGATTAATAAATGGTTGCCTCACGCCCTGGAGAGGCCGAGCCAATGACCTTTGCAGCCATTTTAGCCAGTTACTTGGCGCTAGGGGCAGTCGCTGGCACGATGGCCGGGCTATTTGGGGTTGGTGGCGGGATCATTATTGTTCCTGTGCTGGTGTTTGCCTTCGGGCTACAGGGCATTTCCCCTGAGATCACTATGCACCTTGCTGTTGGCACCTCGCTTGCCACTATCGTCATTACCGGCGCTTCTTCAGCCCTTGGGCATTTTCGTAAAGGTAGCGTGCATCGTGCTTGGTTTATGGCCTTGCTGCCCGGCTTAATGCTAGGCGCGATTGCTGGGGTGTTTATTGCTGATAACTTGTCGGGCACCGTGCTGGGTACGCTTTTTGGCGTCTTCGTACTTCTATTAGCTACCAAAATGGTCATCGGGCTTACGCCGAAACCCGGCACTATTGCCCCTAGAAAAGTAGCAATGTCCATTGCGGGTGGCGTAGTTGGAGCGATTTCTGCGCTGTTCGGTATAGGCGGTGGTGCCATGACAGTGCCTTGGCTCTCTCGCTGCGGTGCCACTATGACACAAGCGGTGGGAACTTCTGCGGCCTGTGGCTTACCAATAGCAGTGGTAGGGGCGGTGACCTTTATCGTGGTGGGGTGGGGGAACCCGCACTTGCCTCATTGGGCAACCGGATTTGTTATGTGGCCAGCATTTATCGGTATCGTAGCCACCAGCGTACCGTTTGCCCGTATTGGCGTGCGTTTGGCCCATGTGCTGCCTGCCCATGTACTGCGTTTCTGTTTTGCCGCTCTGCTCGCTGTGGTGGGATTGCGCTTCATACTGGCGTAATGGCGCTCTGGCACACTGTAGCGTTTCTTTTATTTGATTAGAGAAAGTGAATGATCAACTACCCAACGATAGACCCTGTCGCGATTTCCCTAGGCCCGTTGCAAGTACATTGGTATGGCCTAATGTATGTAGTTGGTTTTGTCGCTGCCTGGTGGCTGGGCTGTAAGCGCGCACCGCGTATCGGCTTAACTAAAGATGATATCGGCGATTTGCTCTTCTACTGTGCCATTGGCGTAGTCGCCGGTGGTCGCTTGGGCTACGCGCTGTTTTACGGATTAGAACAGTGGATGGCCGACCCGCTCTGGATCTTCCGCGTGTGGAATGGCGGCATGAGCTTCCATGGTGGCTTGATGGGCGTATTGCTGGCTGCCTGGCTATTTGCCCGCCGCAAGCAGTTGGCTTTCTTCACCCTCACCGACTTCATCGCCCCGCTCGTGCCCATCGGCCTCGGGGCAGGGCGCATCGGCAACTTCATCAACCATGAGCTGCCCGGCCGCGTGACCTCGCTTCCCTGGGGCATGCCCTTTCCCGGCATGGGCCCAGAGCCGCGTCACCCCTCGGCACTCTACGAAGCCGTATTGGAAGGCGCCGTGCTGTTCGTCATCCTCTGGTGGGTCTCGGCCAAACCTCGTGCGCGCGGGTTCATCTCCGGCCTGTTTCTGCTGGGCTACGGCGTCTTCCGCTTCATGGTCGAATTCGTCCGCATGCCCGACGCCCACATCGGCTACCTCGCCTTTGGCTGGTTCACCATGGGCATGCTCCTCACCCTACCCATGATTATTCTCGGACTCCTCCTGATGCTCTGGTCAAAAGGCAAGCCCATCGACGCCAAGGTATGATCCGGATGTGGCGCTCAGAGTATCCACCTAAACCTGTCTGTGGGAGGCCAATTTCATTGGGCGACTGTTTGGGCAGGCACTTGTGCCTGCATCATCGCGAGCTAAAGCTCCCTCCCGCCACCCTTAACATAGACGTTGCCTTTAGGGCGGCCTAGAATACAGCCTCAAACTCGCTGTTAATCTGGAAACCTTGTGACTGCTACAACGCCTTCGCTTACCACGTCGAACGAATTGCCTGCGCTTGAACAGCCTTACCTGGACCTGATGCGCACTGTGCTCGAACAGGGCGTTGATCGCGGTGACCGTACCGGTACGGGTACGCGCTCGGTGTTTGGCCACCAGATGCGCTTCGATCTTTCCCGTGGGTTTCCGCTGCTGACCACCAAGAAGCTGCACCTGCGCTCCATCATCCACGAGCTGCTGTGGTTTCTGAAGGGCGATACCAACATCGGTTACCTGAAAGAGCACGGCGTGCGTATCTGGGACGAGTGGGCTGATGAAGAGGGCAACCTGGGCCCCGTATATGGCTACCAGTGGCGTAGCTGGCCGCACCCCAAGGGCGGCAGCGTGGATCAAATTGCCAATGTGCTAGAGCAAATTCGCACCAACCCGCAGTCGCGGCGGTTAATTGTCTCGGCCTGGAACCCAGGCCAAGTGGATGAAATGAAGCTGCCGCCTTGTCACTGTCTGTTTCAGTTCTACGTCGCCAACGGGCGACTCTCCTGCCAGCTTTACCAGCGCAGTGCCGATATTTTCCTCGGCGTGCCGTTCAATATCGCCAGTTACGCGTTGCTGCTGAGCATGGTGGCCCAGGTCACGGGCTTACAGCCGGGGGAATTCGTTCACACGCTTGGAGATGCCCACCTGTATAGCAACCATCTAGAGCAGGCGCAGGAGCAGCTAACCCGCACACCCATGCCACCGCCTAGGCTCGTGCTCAATCCAGAGGTCACGAACCTATTCGACTTCACCTTCGATGATATTCAGATCGAAAATTACGCGTCCCATCCGCATATCAAAGCAAAGGTAGCCGTATGAGTCAGCAAGCCACCGCCTATGAACCGCTGGTGCCCGTTGCGATGATCGTCGCCATGGCCAAGAATCGCGTCATTGGCGTCGATGGCAAGCTACCCTGGTACTTGCCTGAAGATTTGAAATTCTTCAAACGTATGACCCAGGCCAAGCCGCTGGTCATGGGACGTAAAACCTTCGCCTCCATTGGCAAGCCGCTGCCCAATCGTCTCAATATCGTCGTGACTCGGGATGCCCAGTTTAGTGCAGAAGGCACGCGCGTATGCCATGAGCTACCGGCTGCGTTAGCGCTTGCCGATCAGCAGGCGACAATCGAAGCGGCAGAAGAAATCATGGTCATGGGCGGCGGCGAGATTTACCGTCAAGCCTTACCGTTTGCCCAACGTCTCTACATCACGGAAGTCGATATAGAAGTGGAAGGCGATGCGTACTTCCCCGCGTTCTCGACGGAAGAGTGGCAAGAAGTTCAGCGAGTCGCCGGGCAGCCCGCAGAAGGGCAGCCAAATTATGACTTCGTCGTGTACGAGCGTGTCAGCGACTGATTTGGGTCAAAGGAGGGGGTTATGGCCGCCAGCGTACTGCATCTACTAGAAACGTTAGAAACACGGCTCGAACAAAACAAGGCCGAACTCATTGCGCTGCGCAAAGAGAATCAGCAGTTGAAACAGCAGCTAGCCGCGCTATCGACTCGCGCCTCAGGGGAGCCTACGGCATCGCCCGCTGAACACGAGACCGATGTCGCGGCGGCAGAAGAAGCGCCGAACGAAGCGCCCGAGCACGTATCAGCGGCGGTTAGCGAGCCAGTAACGCCAGAAGCTGTCACGCAACCCTCGCCGCAAGCGTTATTGAAGCAGTGGTATCAGCGTTACCCGCATGCCTTCTTCAAAGGGCACACCAAACCCTTGAAAGTGGGGATTCACCAGGATTTGGCCGAGCGCGAGCCTTGGCCGAGTAAATTGATCCGTCGGGCGCTAGCCAACTACGTCAATTTGCCGCGTTATATCAAATCCATGCGTGAAGGAGCAGAGCGTGTCGATTTAGATGGCCAGCCTGCCGGCAAGGTGGACAAAGAAGCCGCGAAACATGCCAGTGAGCGGCGACAAGAAGCGCCCACGAAAAAACGAATGGAGCGTCCGGCTCCCCCCGCGAAAAGTCGCACGAATAAAGCGCAGCCAGCCGCGAGTAACTCATCGCCAAACGATGAGAAGCTCCCCTCGAGAACGCCCGTTCCAGAAAAAAGTGAGCAGAAAAAACCGCTTACCATGGAAGAGAAACTAAAAGGCTTGCAGCAAAAATTCGAAGGCCGCTGAGACCCGAGTCCGTGTTGTGGGTTCCATAAAAAAACACAAATCGTAAAAAAACACTGTTTTTTTCTATTGCGTTCCCTGGAATCCCGGTATAGAGTTTGACCTGCGAGCATTGGACTATAACAAGGCTTTGTTGAGGACATGTCGCATACCACCGGGAAAAACCGGCGGATGAGAAAAAGAGCATGGCCCGCAAGCCACTTGCTGGCTTCTACGAAGGCCAGTAATAACGATCGAAACAGTAAGCTAGTTAAAGGAACCTACATCATGAAAAAGACACTTTTAGCGACTGCTATTGTTGGTGCCCTGGGCGCCTCCGCTGCAGCACAAGCAGCTACCGTATATGACCAAGACGGCACTCGTCTGGACGTATACGGCCGTATCGCCATGGGTATCGAAGGTGGCGGCCCCGAGTTCAACTCTGATAACGAAGCAATCGACAACGGCCCTGAGTTCGTAGACGTCTTCTCTCGTCTGGGTCTGCGCATGAGCCAGGAAGTGACGTCTGACCTGACGGCTTTCGGTCGTCTAGAATGGCGCTTTGATGGTGATGAGAACACCACCGATGGTGGTTTCAACGAACTTCGCCAGAGCTACCTGGGTCTGCAAAGCAAGCAGTACGGTACTTTCCAAGCTGGTAACTTTGACAGCTCCTACAGCCAGTTCGTATCTCAGCCGTTCGACGTTTACATCTTCGCTGATAGTGACCTAGAGTTCGCTGGTCATTCGAAGCAGTCTCGCGGCGACTCTATCGGTTACTACACGCCTGACCTGCAAGGTTTCACTGCATTCCTGCAGCTGAAGTACTACAGCGAGCGTGGCTTGAAGGAAACAGGTCCGCGTCTGGATACTGATGGCAACGTGGTTGGTACAAGTGAAGAAGGCAGCGTAATTGCACCGCAAGGTGGTGTGCGTTACGAGCAAGGTCCGTTCACTGTAGCCCTGGGCTTCGTTGACGACGTTCAGCGTGGCGGCGGCAATGGCGAAATCCTGGGCGGCCTGATCGGTTCTTACGCCATCGACGACCAGTGGTCTGTTCGTCTGGGCTACGAAGGTCGTGAGAACAATAGCGACCTGCTGACTCGCAGCAACGGCTTCGACAAGTTTGGCGTAGGTACTACCTACACCACGGGTCCTTGGGCGTTCAACGTTGACTACTACCGCGTAAACCGTGAAGGCTTCTACGAAAACGGTGCCGAGCGCGTAGCTAACGATAACAGCAACGCATGGTATGCTGGCGCATACTACAAAGTATCCAGCAACTTCGACGTATTCGCTGAGCTGGCTGACGGTGACGCGCCGAGCCTGAACCGTGACCGCACTCTGGGCGACCTGACCGACAACGTATACTGGCTGACTGGCGCTCGTTACCACTTCTAAGCCTTGGTTAAACCAAGCTTAAAGTTGTAACACCTGTAGTAGATAATGAACCGGCCCCTTTTGGGGCCGGTTTTTTTATGGTGGTGCGCCAGGCATGGCGCGCAGCGCCAATTAGGCGCTATCCGGTCCGCCGTGGTGGTTGGCCGGATGACTTGGGGGTGAAAGTCCCCTACGGACCCTGATAGCGGGAACCGTTAGCTGAACAGCAAGGGGGTTCGTCGTGAGGC
>NZ_JBSXNH010000011.1:0-9794 GCF_056857535.1 Vreelandella sp. L-25 | reverse complement strand
GCAAGCATCGGTGCCGCCATCATCGCGGGCTAAAGCCCCCTCCCACAACAGCAAAGTGGCGGGAGTGAGGCCAGTGGATTCAGGATAGCTTAAGTAGCCACTTTAGCCTGCCTGTGGGAGGCCAATTCATTGGGCGACTGCTTGGGCAAGCACCGGTGCCGCCATCATCGCGGGCTAAAGCCCCCTCCCACTGGGTTATTGCCCAACTCACTCGTGGGAGGCCAATTGATTCACGCCAGAATGCGATGAATCTTTTTTATGCGCAGTCTGCGGCTCCCTGCCCAAACATATCAAATATCAGCTCGCGGCCCATGGCTGTTAACACAAAACGGCCATAGTCATTAAAAGTGGCGGCATCACTCTCTTCCAACACTTGCTGGCAAAGCGCCCAGCGGGGGTGCTGATGGCTCAGAGAGATCAACTCCTGGTGCGATAAACCACGCTGTATCAGGGTGATGGTTTCAAGCACATGGCCGCTCTCATAAAGCAGTTCCGCTACGCTAGAAAGGCAGTGGCGCAAGCTGCGCTGTACGTGGAAGGAAGCAGTGGTCGCGGGGGATAATGCTTCAGCGGGCATGGTGGGTTGCTCCTGCAATCGCAGCAAAATGGGTGTGCTGCAGTGCATTGTAAAGCAGTAGGAGTGTTAGACCAAGGTCTATGTATTGGGCTGGGTTTTGCGTGTCATCTGAATTACAAAAAAGGTGTGGTAGTCTCGCAAGACTTCTTTTAGAGCTGGTTGATTATGCAAATTAGCGTTTTTGGTACCGGATATGTAGGACTCGTGGCAGGTGCGTGTTTGGCGGATGTGGGTCATCAGGTCATCTGCATGGATATTGATGCTAACCGCATCGCACAGCTTAGCCGTGGTGAGATCCCTATTTTCGAGCCAGGCCTGAGCCAGCTGGTAGCGCATAACGTTGCCGCTGGGCGTTTGCGATTTACCACAGATACCGCACAGGCGGTAACCGAAAGCGACACGCTGTTTATCGCGGTGGGCACCCCGCCAGACGAAGATGGCAGCGCTGATCTGCAGTACGTATTAAGCGTCGCGGAAAGTATCGGCCAGCACATGCAGGGCTATAAGCTGGTGGTTGATAAATCGACGGTACCGGTAGGCACGGCCGAGCGTGTCAGCGACACCATCAGCCGCGTGCTACAGCAGCGTAAGGTTGAACACCCTTTTGATGTGTGCTCCAACCCTGAGTTTATGAAAGAAGGCGCTGCCATTGACGACTTCACCCGCGGCGCCCGCATTATCGTAGGCACCGAGAGCGAGCGGGTAAAAGAGCGCATGAAAGCCTGCTACGCTCCCTATAACCGCAACCACGACAAGCTCATGTTTATGAGCGTGCGAGCGGCAGAACTGACGAAATATGCTGCCAACGCCATGCTGGCGACCAAAATCAGCTTTATGAACGAAATGGCGAATTTAGCGGAGCGCTTAGAGGTTGATATTGAAGACGTACGGCGGGGCATAGGGAGCGACCCGCGTATTGGCTATCACTTTATTTACCCTGGTTGTGGTTATGGCGGCTCCTGTTTTCCTAAAGATGTGCACGCCCTTGAGCAAGCTGCTTTGCAATTAGGTTACACGCCGGAATTATTAAAAGCCGTAGAAGCCGTTAATCAGCGCCAAAAACAAACGCTTTACATAAAACTGCAAGAGAGCCTCGGTAACTTAGAGGGAAAAGTGATTGCTATTTGGGGGCTAGCATTTAAGCCCGGCACCGATGATATGCGCGAAGCGCCCAGCCGAGCACTGATGGAAGCCCTGTGGGCAGCAGGCGCAAAGGTGCAAGCGTTCGACCCGGAAGCGATGGGTGAGTGCCGAAGGCTGTATGGCGAGCGTGACGACCTGATGCTCGCAGGCGACCGTATACAGGCAGTAAAAGGTGCCGATGCACTGGCCATCTGTACAGAGTGGAAGGAGTTTCGCACCGTTGACTTCACTTGGTTAGCAAGCCAGCTAAATAATAAATTAGTGGTAGATGGGCGTAATTTATACGCACCCAGCGCGTTGAGTGAGGCGGGTGTTTGCTATGTGGGTGTCGGTAGAAAGTCTTAATAAACAGAAGTTTATAGCTTTGGTTTGCTGTTTCTGGTAAATGGGTAAGCCCAGAGCTAATAAATTTGTTAAAGTTAATAGGCTCAATGCCGAATAAATAACTAATTAGCTAACTTGAATAATGGCTGCCGCAAAATCGGTAAGACGGCCGCACAACGCGAAAAAGGGACGGTACGCATGGCTTCCATTTCATCACTTGGTATTGGTTCAGGGCTGGACCTCAACGGCTTGCTAGACCAACTGCAAGAAGCCGAACGCGGCAAGCTGGAACCCATCGAGCGACAACTGGAAACTCAGCAAACCAAAATTTCCGCCTACGGCCAGCTACAAACGGCCCTGTCAGCGTTTCAGGACGCAGCGGATGCTCTCAACGACAGCACACTGTATGAGAGTCTCTCGACCAACGTTAGCGGTGAAGCATTCACTGCCACGGCCAATGGCGAAGCGCAGCCCGGTAGCTATAACGTATCCGTCACTCAGTTAGCCACATCGGGCACCCTGGCAACCGCAGGCGTGCCGGATTCAACTACCGCCCTGACCACAGAAGCGACCACGCTGACACTCAATTTTGCAGGCGCTGATCAAGCTGACGTTGTGGTGGACATTGCTGCCAACAGCTCGCTTGAAGAAGTGCGTGATGCCATTAATGCGAAAGAAGATAGTGGTGTCTCTGCCTCTATCATTTTCGACGGTGACAATTACCGGCTAGCACTCAACTCTACGCAAACCGGTGAAGACGCGTCTATCTCAGGCATAACGCTAGGGGCGGCATTTGGCGGGCAGTTGGAATCAGAGTTTACGCAAGCAGGCCAGGATGCGAAATTGAATGTCAACGGTGTGGCCATTACCAGCCCTACTAATCAGGTAGAGGGCGCCATTCAAGGCGTCACGCTGAACCTTCAAGCAGAAGGGGATAGCACGGTGAAAGTCGAGCAAAACACCCTAGCAGTACGCGAAGCGATAACCGGCTTTGTCGATGCCTACAACGACCTAAAAGGCACCATTGGCGAACTCACCAGCTTTAATGCGGAAACCGGCGCTGCTGGGGAGCTGCTGGGCGACAGCGCGGTACGCACGGTGGAGTCGCGTTTACGCAGCGTGTTGGGTGGAGGTATCGAAGGCCAGTTCTCGATGCTAACGGATATCGGTATTTCGCTGCAGCGAGACGGCACGCTGGAAATCGATAGCGGCAAGCTAGACGACGCCATTGCCAATAATCAGGGTGCGCTCTCCGCCTTTTTTGCAGGCGCTGCCGATAACGAAGGTATGGCAGGCCAAGTGAACCAAACCATCGAGCAGTTGCTAGGCACTAATGGTACGGTATCCGGCGCGATTTCTGGTGCTGAAAACCGCGTTGAGTCGCTGGGCGAGCGTTACACGCGCATGGAGCAATCCATCGAGCAGACCATTTCTCGCTACCGCACTCAGTTTGGCCAGTTGGATAGCATGATTGCCCAAATGAACCAAACCAGCAGCTACCTCACCCAGCAGTTTGATGCGTTAGGTGCACAGCTAGGCCGAAAATAATACCAACTTTGTTTAGCTATCTCCAAAGCGCCTGCGATAAGCAGGCGTTTTTATTGGGGTAATGGGGTATTCGGAGTTAGGTGATAAAAAAGACCTAAAGTTAGCCGTTGTTCCGTCGATAAGAATGCTATTAAATCCAGTCGAAACGCCACCGCTGGCGCAATGTATCAATAATTGTGGGTTTAGCCTTTTGCATTGAGGAACATCTGCATGGCGACAATAACCTCTCTAGGCGTCGGCTCTGGCCTGGACCTCACCGGCTTGTTGGATCAGCTTCAAGAAGCGGAGCGGGGCAAGCTCGCGCCTATCACGCTGCAGAAAAAACAGCAGCAGGCGAAAATTTCTGCCTACGGGCAGCTGCAAACATCGCTAAACAGCTTTCAAGATGCTGTAGCGAAACTCAACGACCCGAAGCTCTACCAAAGCCTTTCCGCGAACGTGCGTGGCGATGCCATTAAAGCCACTACCTCCGCCAGTGCCTTGCCCGGTAGCTACCGGGTAGAGGTATCTCAGTTGGCCACCTCTGGCACCCTGGCATCTAACCGCATCACGGGTGAAAAAAACGCCGCGCTAGACCTACAAGGGGCCACGGCCATACGGCTCAATTTTGGCGGCGCGGATTCGGTCGATATTGCCATTGCCCAACAGCAGCCTGGAAGCCATTCGTAACGCCATTAACGCCCACAAGGATGCCGGTGTTAACGCCACCATCATCAACGATGGGGAAGGCTACCGCCTGGCGCTCAGCTCCAAGGCCACGGGAGCAGATGCTTCGATTGAAGGCTTCAGCGTTGTAGATACCAGCCAGGACCCCGCGGTAACGGTAGCAGGGCCGTTTAGCGAAGATGCCGACACCAAGCGTTCTGGCGAAAATGCCGCGCTAACCGTCAATGGCATTGCCATCAGCAGTGCCAAAAACCAGATCGAAGGGGCCATTCAGGGGGTTACGCTCAACCTGGCCGAGTTGAGTATTGCCGAAGGCGAAACGGCCACCAGTACCATTAGCGTCGAACGAGACACCCTCAAGCAGCGCGAAGCCATCAACGACTTCGTGAAAGCGTTCAACGACCTGAAAGGCACCATTGCCAAACTCACCAGCTTTACCGGCGACAGCGAAACCGCAGGCGAGCTGGTCGGCGACAGCACCGTGCGCACCATTGAAAGCCGCTTACGCAGCGTGTTGACCGGTGGTGTGGAAGGTGGTGAACTGGGCACCCTGAACCAGCTAGGCATTACCCTGCAGCGCGACGGTAAGCTGGCAGTGGATGACGACAAGCTATCCGACCTGGTGGCCAATAACCCCCAGGCGCTGAGCGACTTCTTCGCGGGTGATAAAAAAGAGAACGGCCTGGCTGGCAAGCTGTCCACCACTATCGACCAAATGCTCAGCAACAATGGCGTGGTCAAGCTGGCCATTAGCGGTGCTGAAAACCGGGTGAAAAGCCTAGATGAGCGTTTTGAGCGTATGGAAGTGACCATCGAGCGCACCATGAGCCGCTACCGCTCTCAGTTCGGGCAGTTGGACAGTATGATTGCGCAAATGAACAGCATGAGTAGTTACCTCACCCAACAGTTTGATGCACTAGATGCCCAGCTAGGGCGCAAGAGGTAGCCGCTAAAAATCGCCCGCTAGCCCCCATTTCAAGGGGGCTTTTTCACTTCTGAGCCAGGGTGAAGGTGGAAAGAGCCATGGTAAAAGCAGCCACGGTAGGTGGTGAAGTTGGTGACTGCTGTGGGAGGCAGCTTTAGCTCGCGACCGATGTCAGCTAGTTGCCAAAAGTCATCACTAAGTTACCAAACATTACATAATTTTTTACTACTCACCCTAAAGGTTCTTCCCATCAGGCCGTTAATTAATACAACGGCGCTTCATGTCGCCGAAAAGCGGGCCTTCAAGGCCAGTGTTAACGCAAGGAGAATCACACCATGTCAGTGATCAATACCAACATCACATCGATGATCGGTCAGCAGAACCTAAACAAGAGCCAGAACGCATTACAAACGAGCATGGAAAGGCTCTCCTCCGGCCTGCGTATCAACAGCGCCAAGGATGATGCGGCGGGTCAGGCCATTGCGAACCGCATGACGGCTCAAATCACCGGTCTGGCACAGGCGCAGCGTAATGCCAATGACGGTATCTCCGTTGCCCAGACTGCCGAAGGCGCCCTGAATCAGGTCAACGATAACCTGCAGCGTATTCGTGAGCTGAGCGTGCAGGCACAAAATGCCACTAACTCCACCGAAGACCTTGAGTCCATCCAAGCAGAAATCGGCCAGCGCTTGAACGAAATCGACCGTATTTCTGAAGAAACCGACTTTAATGGCACCAAAGTGCTGGCAAGCGACCAAGAATTCAAGATTCAAGTGGGCGCCAACGACGGTGAAGCCATCACAGTTAATCTGAAGCAAATCACCCGTGAAACCCTCGGTCTGCAAGGTTTTAACGTCGATGGTGCTGCTTCTGAAAACGCGAAAGCAAAAGAGTCTGATCTTCAGGCTCAGGCTGGCGGTCGTATCGCAACTGGTGGTGTTAACAATGCTGACTACACGCTGACTACCGATAACACGGCGCTGACAGGTTCTCAGGTGCTTGGTGAGTTGGCAGCAACAAACACTATCACGTTTGCCGGTGAGACGCCTTTTGGCGTTGCAGCAACAGGCAGTACATTTACTGCCGATGGTGAGGGTAACTTCACCTATGGTGCAACCATTGCCAATGGCAGTTCTGCAGATATTGGCGCTGCGATTATTCCAGCTTCAGGCTCCATCAGCGCAACTTATGAGCTGAATACTGGTAACACCGTTGAAGTTAATATTGACAGTTCGGGTACCATTACCCGCGCGGGCGATGGAGCGGCTCTGTTTGTCACAGGTACGGGCGAGCTATCTGAAAATAGTGGTAATGGTGCTGTTGCCGCTACAGTAGATAGCCTTATGGCTAAGCTGGACACAGATGCAACAAATAACTTGTCAAATGCTAGTCTAACGCTTGAAGACGGTACTACTTTTACAGGTACTGATGCTGCTGCGGGCGTGGCAATTACTAATGCTAAAATTAGCGCAGAAGACCTGATTGCCGCTGCAAACTCAGATGCCGGTAATGACATTACTGTAGCTAACGCTCAGTCTGGCTTCGGTGCTGATCTTGTTATTGCTGGTGAGAATACTGTTACCGCTGGTGGCGCTCAAGCATACCAAGATGGAAGTGCTGCTGCGGGTACCTTTGCCGTCACTACTGATGCCAGCTTTGAAACAGAGCTTTATGTGGGCGAAGACGGCACAGTAACCGATAGTGAGACGGGGAATGGCGCAACACTGTACATTACCAGCAGTGGCGAACTGACGTTCGCTGAAATCAACGAAGATGGAAAGACACTGAATCCGCTGAAAGCACTTGATGATGCCCTGAGCGACGTCGATACCCTGCGCTCCGACCTCGGTGCCATCCAGAACCGCTTCGAGTCTGCCATCACCAACCTGCAGACCAACGAAACCAACCTGTCTGCCGCCCGCTCGCGCATCGAAGATGCCGACTACGCGGTGGAAGTAGCCAACATGACCCGCGCGCAGATCCTGCAGCAGGCCGGCACTTCCGTACTGGCCCAGGCCAACCAGATCCCGCAGAACGTTCTTTCTCTGCTGGGTTAAGGTCAGGCTTGGCCGTAAGGCTAAAGTGGTAAGTAACGACGGGGGCCTAAGAGTCCCCGTTTTTTAGTTAGTGAGATAATAATTTAAGGTGCCAGTGTTTTCATGTTTGAATGTGAGCATCAAGGTAAAAGCTGCTTAGAAAACGATTATTACAAATTTGACGATGTTGCTAAACATGAGTTGGCTGATGCTCCAACAGTCGAGGAGATTGTTAATCGTAGTGAGTTCTGTACATGTCTGACATTGCCATTTATTGAAGGTGAAGAGCGTGATGGTCTTCTTAAGCTGACAGACTACCTTGAAAAAATCCGCAATAAGGTTGGCGTTTATCATTTGTGGATAGATGTTGGTTATTGTCAGGACCATGACGCTCATTCGCTTTTGTGCGTTTATGTTGGCAAAGGTAATGCTGTGAATCGTCTGGTCAGTCACGCAAGAGAGAAATGGCCGCAAAATCAGCCTTTATATATATCTTTTTATGAGTGTGAAAATAGACTTGCGAAATACATTGAGCAGCTTTTTTTAGATGCATACGAATTTTATCTTAATGTTAGCGAGAACAATGGTTCTGGCTATTTGTATGCGCGGTGGGATAAAGAGAGGTTTGAAATGCAGCATGAAATCGAGGAGCATGCTGATATATTAGATCGCAAATACGGGAGTGAGTTGGAAGATATTGTTAATAGCTGGGGAGATGAGAATGAGAGTGAGAAATAAAAAGCCCCATGCAATGGCCGTTGATTAAATGAGGGGTTGTGGGTAACTATGAGCTACAGCATGTGACTAATGCGATTCAAGTGCTCATCGACGACATCCAGGCCACCGACATGGATGAGCAGATGCCTGAAGACTATGGCTGGCTGCTTGAGTTTCTGGACGATGCCGTGAAGCAGCAGCGTGAGCATGTAATGGTGATGCTGCTGGTATGAAATTGCTTCTGGCACAAGATGGTTTCGTCGTTGCACTCCTCGCAACGGTATATGCAAGCTGCCGTGCAGGCATATCTTAAATTAGCGTGACCTCAAACCTGTCAGCTGTCACAACAGGCGTTTTAGCATGCCGAGGACCTTCTTTGATTTCTACCAAGCCATAATCACTCATCTTTTTAATGGTGCGGCTCAGGCTTTCTTTACGACGCCCTGTGATTTCAGCAAGCTCTCCCAAGGATTGTGGCTTGCATTGGCGAATCGTTTTAAGTAGCTCAAGGTTTTTTGTATTCAACAGACGAGACATGGACTCGACGCTATCGAACCATATCTTGGGCTCTTCAGCAGTAGGTTGATAGAGGCCTTTGGCAATCGAGATGGTGCGCTGGCGGAATTCATCACGGTTCATGATACCAATTTTGACAGTGGTCATATCCCTTCCTCTCGAAGTATTTCATCGACCTGTTTCCAAAAATCTTCGATTAACTGAGCGGCAGAATCAAAGAAGTAATCACTAACGACGCTACGGTAGTGGCGGTGATCCCATTCATCGCGTCGTCCCGCAAATTTTCTGCGTTTAATGTTTGGTGCATGGGCGTTGTCATAACCAAGTAGCCGTGTTCCGCTTTTATGGTGGAGGGTCAAGCTATACTTTATTCCATGGGGAATGTTTGGTGTTGCATTGACTCGCCGCACCTCAAACTTGACCCAGAAATCACCCTGTATGCCATACTGAACGCCATTGAGCTGTAATAAAGCATCTAAACTCTGATCTTCCATGCACTAACATCCTATTCCATGGAAGGAATATAGGTGGGTTGACTTCAGGCGTCAACTGTTGATTATTCTACACTTGAATAGGTAGTATTTTGACTCAAAAAAGCACCACCATCTCAGCCCGTGAGGTCATCAACGACCTCGTCCCCAAGCTCAATGCGGTTGAAAAGCAGATCAAGCTCACGATCAGCGCCGTTGTGGAAGCCAGCGGCGCAGCGCCTGAGCAAAAAGAGCGTTACGCCAAGCTGAAGGCGGAGTTCCAGCTGGAACTCACCATGATCCGTATGAACCTGGAGCATCTGCTAAAACGCTACCGTAACGAGCTGGAAGCAGCGATGAACGACCCGCGTAAAGATATGCTGCTCACCTTAGATGCGTATGAAGCCACAGCGGTTGAAAACGCCAAGCAGCTGTATGCGCGGGTGCAACGCTTGCAGCAAGGCCATTAAGTGAGTATGCAGCCCGAGGAGCATGAACAAGTAGCGCTCGCGTTAGAAACGCTGATTCGTGAAACCCAGGCAACGATAGCACGGGTAGAGCAACACGGGCTGGATGCCTCCATGCCGGAAGATTACCAGGCGCTGTTGGATATTTTAGACAGCGCTATCAAGCAGCAGCGCGAGCATACAATGGGGATGCTCAACAAAGAGTGATATAACGTAACAGATAATTAGCTTGCAAATTTTCTGTCCTAGGCTAATGTTTCACGCTTGACATCCTCCCCTCCCTCAGCTTGCGCTGCCGCCTTGCAGCGGAAAGGAAGGGGATTCCCAGGTCGTTACCTTCCTGGTTCCTGCTTCGATGTTCGTTGCCTTCAATGCCTTGGCACTGCTGGTCTTACACAAACTCCA
>NZ_JBSXNH010000010.1:0-3832 GCF_056857535.1 Vreelandella sp. L-25 | reverse complement strand
ATGTCGCATCGTGTTCATCTGGTCTACTTATCGGCTTACTCGCCGGAGCTGAATCTGATTGAGATTCTGTGGCGGCAGATGAAGTATGCATGGCTGCCGCTGAGTGCGTATCTTTCGTTTGATAACCTCTGTGATGAGGTACACCGGCTACATCGATGGCTACGGCACTGAGTGCGCGATTAATTTTGAATAGGCACTTATGACGTAGCTATTGAGCTGATCGCACGATTAATTTTGAATAAGCACTTAGCACTACTGCTCGGTGGGCTCATACCATCGTGCGACTGCATGATGCTTCACGCGTTAGTTGGTAAACACTTGCCAGCCAAATAACAAAAAAACTTTGTCGCTTAGCGGACCCTGCATGTCGCTTAGTGACAACTCAGCTCAACGACTTGCTGCCACAATAGGGCTAACCTCTTAGCCCTTAAAAGGAGCAGCAAGTGAATAGAAACGTGATTTTAACCTGTGCAGTCACTGGCGCCGGCGATACGACGGCAAAAAGCCAACACGTACCCATCACGCCGAAGCAAATCGCCGATGACTGCATTGCTGCCGCGAAAGCAGGGGCTAGCATAGCGCATATTCATGTGCGCGATCCCGAAACTGGTGGCATCAGTCACTCACTTGATCACTTCCGCGAAGTGATGGAGCGTGTGCGCGAAGCCGACGTGGATATCGTCATGAACATCACCGCAGGCGGTGGCGGCGACTGGATTCCCGACGCGAATGACCCCACCCGTGGTGGCCCCGGCACTGACATTCAAACACCGGCTCAGCGCCATGAGCCGGTAGGTGAACTACTGCCCGAACTGTGTACGCTCGACTGCGGCAGCCTCAACTTTGGCGATATGGTCTACGTCAACCCCGCCGACTGGCTGCGCGAGCACGCACGCTTGGTGCAGGCGGCTGGCGTTAAACCGGAGCTTGAGTGTTTTGACCTGGGCCACGTGTGGTTCGCCCGTCAGCTGCAAAAAGAGGGATTGATTGAGGGTGATCCTCTCTATCAGCTCTGCCTGGGCATCCCCTGGGGCGCTGAAGCGGACACCGAAACTATGTTAGCCATGCGCAATAAGCTGCCAGAAAACGCCCAGTGGGCAGCCTTCGGCATTGGTCGTCATCAAATGCCTATGGCAGCCCAAGCCGTGCTGTTAGGGGGCCATGCCCGCGTCGGCTTAGAAGATAATCTCTACCTTAAAAAAGGCACGCTGGCCACGAACGCCCAGCTGGTAGAGCACGCCTCGACGCTTATTGAGAACCTGGGTGCCCGCGTTATGACACCCGCTGAAACGCGCGCACACCTCAAACTACGCAACCCGCATACCGGTGGTATTGAAGGTCAGGCTAATGGAGGTCAATCATGAGCCAACAGCTCACGGTTATCGGCACGGGCGTTATCGGTAATGGCTGGATCGCACGGGCGCTCGCAAACGGCTGGGATGTTGTAGCCTTCGATCCAGACCCTGATGCACCGCAGCGCACCCGAGCTTTCGTTGACAATGCCTGGGCGTCGTTGGAGAAACATGGTCTCGCTCAGGGCGCCAGCCCAACGCGGCTGCGCTTTGTGGAAAGCATAGAAGCGGCGGTGGAAGGTGCTGACCTGATCCAAGAAAACGTACCAGAGCGTTTGGATCTCAAGCGTAAGATTCTGGCTGAGTTGGATGCGGCTAGCGCGCCAGAGGTGCTGATCGGCTCCTCTACATCCGGCTTCAAGCCTAGTGACTTGCAGCAGGCCTGCACGCGGGCACCAGGCCGGGTGATTGTCGCGCACCCCTTTAATCCGGTTTATCTATTGCCGCTTGTGGAACTGGTGGGCGGTGAAGCCACCGCACCTGACCAGCTAGAGTGCGCCCGCACGCTTTACCAGGCGCTTGCTATGCGCCCTCTGGTCGTGCGCCGAGAGATTGAGGGGCATATTGCGGACCGCCTAATGGAAGCCCTGTGGCGCGAGGCGCTGCACTTAGTCAATGATGGAGTGGCAACGACCGAAGAGATCGACGCCGCGGTGGTCTACGGCTGCGGCCTGCGTTGGTCGTTGATGGGCACCTTCCTCACCTTCCATCTGGCAGGCGGCGAACAGGGCATGCGCCACATGCTGGAGCAGTTTGGCCCAGCGCTAAAACTACCTTGGACAAAACTGGAAGCCCCCGAACTCACCGATGAGCTGATCGACCGTGTGGTGGAGGGCTGTGAGCACCAAGCTGCGGGGCGTCCAGTGGCTGAGCTTGACCGCCGCCGCGATGACTTTTTGGTCGAACTGCTGGGCTTGGTACAAAAATACTGGCCCGAAGCCGAGGGCTTGGAAGGACGTATCTAATGGTGATTTTAGAGAGCCGTGTGGCTTCAAACTGGGTCGACTACAACGGCCATATGAACGACGCCGAGTACGCTCGGGTCTTCTCGCTGGCGGTCGAGGCGTTAATGGAGCACGTCGGCCTAGACGAACCAGGCCGCACACGCCATTGCTACACTATTTATACCCTTGAAACGCACCTCTGCTATCGCCGTGAAGCCCACGAGGGGCAGCCACTAAGCGTAGAGCTGACGTTACTGGATCGCGACACGAAACGCCTGCACGTTTTCTTCAAGCTGCATGACGCGGAAGGTAACCTGCTCGCCACCAGCGAGCAGATGCTGATGGGCATGGATAGCGATAGCGGGCGCCCTGCCCCCTTTCCCACGCCCGTTGAGGCCGCTGTTGCTGCGTTACCCCTCGCATCACCCTCGGATTGGCCAGAACTCGCCGGCCGCACGATAGCCATACGGCGATAACAACAAACCCGCAACGCCTTATAAAACCGCCCTAATCGCCCGCTAAGGCGGGCGATTTACCGGGACTGCCGGCCCGACGCCCGGCCCAGGAGGACAAGAATATCGCTACGCCTACTCCCCCCCATCGCCCCACGCCGCCCTCACCCAATCACTCACCCAAGGCTGAGCTTAGTACCGACTACATGGTGACTGAGCTTGCCCAGGGCGGCTTCTTCCAAGGCATGCACAAAGGCATGACGCTAACCGCGAGCGCGCTTGTGCTGCTCTTTGTACTTTTCACTGGGTTTGGTTCAGAGACCGCGAGCAGCGTCTTTGGCACCACACGCGCCTGGATTGAGAGCACCTTCAGCGGCTACTACCTCATTACCGTCATGCTGCTACTCGCCGTCTGTGCCTTTATCATCTTCAGCCGCTTCGGCAGCGTAAGGCTTGGCGCTGACGATAGCCGCCCGGAGTTCAGCAATTTTGCGTGGTTCGCGATGTTGCTGTCTGCCGGGATTGGCATTGGCATCCTGTTTTTCGGCGTCGCAGAGCCGGTATTCTACCTCGATAACACCGGCGCCTTTGGCTACCCCAACAACCCTCATGCCGATATGGCAGACGCCACGGCGATTGGCCACGAGCGCGCCATTGATGCGCTGCGCGTGACGCTATTTCACTGGGGGCTTCACGGCTGGGCTATTTATGTGATTGTGGGTATGTCACTGGCCTACTTTGCCTATCGTAAAGGCTTACCCCTAGCACTGCGCTCTGCGCTGTACCCCTTTATTGGTGAGCGCATCTTCGGTCCTGCCGGGCATCTGTTCGATATCCTCGGGGTGCTGGGTTGCGTCTTTGGGGTGGCGACCTCTCTAGGCCTTGGGGTTAGCCAAATGGCCGTTGGGTTAGAGCGGCTGGTGGGCGTAGACCCTGGCCTTAATACCTGAATCCGTGAGACCGGCCCCCGGAAGCACTTCTAACCCACTGACCTGCATGGCAATATAGCCATTATCGCCATTCACCCAGACAGTGCCATGCCCAACATAAAGTTCCGCGCCAGTCGCCGCACCCTCACCAGCCA
>NZ_JBSXNH010000009.1:0-5632 GCF_056857535.1 Vreelandella sp. L-25 | reverse complement strand
CTGACGCTGATAAAACGCGTCGGTGCGATAGCGCAGCACCGCGTTCCAGACAAACCGCACGCACCCAAACGTCCGCGCCAGCAAGGCTGCTTGCTCAGGCGTGGGATAGAAGCGGTATTGGTAGGCGCGTTCGGCTTTCATGCTTTACACTTTAGATGAAATATTGTAAGGATGCAAAACACAAGGCGTCCTGGCGGACGCCGCGCTATCCATCCTCGCACTAAAAGTACGAGGTTTTCCGCGCTAACTGATAAAAATAAAGCTTTGTTTGGCTAACAGCATGAGATTAAGGCAATGGACACGCAAACGCTTGTATTGGTGGTGGCGATTGGTGCGCTTTGGCTAAGTTTTACTTGTGGGTGTGTAGCACTATATCTATTTCTGGTACGTGGAAGGGCGGGGGGCGTGCCTGTTGCCCAGGGGGCAGCTGTCGTTTCCAATGGTTCACTCTCTCCCCAGTCAGCACCGGTGTTACTCAATCAACAGAGCGCCGCTTGGGAGGTGCAAGTGCTGTTTGAAGCGCCCTCACCTGCGCTGAATGATCGCTTGGGCGTAACGCTGTCATCCCTGGGTGCGGTATACGAACAGCGCAGCAAAACCTTTGCCGTGACAGAGGATTCCTCGCGCACGCCGATCGTCATTGAAAATGCCGTAGGCGCTGGTCAGCTTCCCCCCTTAACCGAATCACCAGCGAGCCAACCGCCAGTCAAAGGGGTGAGCATTAAAATTGTTAAAAACAGCCGCACGCTAACGCCTAGCAAGCTCCAGCTAGCGAAGTTAGTATCGCTCTCTAAAAAGCTGGCGCGCTTAGGGGGCACGGTGGTCGATGCCGAACAGCAGCCGATTACCCCGGCAGGCTTTAATGCGGTGATTCAAGGGCAGGCGAGGGTTTAGCGCTGTAGCTCTGTTTGCAGCTTGGCAATGTCTTCTAGATCCAACCCTGTTACCTCGGCAATCTGCTCGTTACTCAGCACCCCAAGCTTCAGCAAGTTGCGCGCAGTTTTTTCGATGCCTAGCTTTGTGCCCTGTTCGATGCCTAGCTTTGTGCCTTTTTCAATTCCCGCTTGCCGTTCTTGCTGCGCCCAGTTTTCAAGATTTTCTGCCAACATGTCTTTGTCCTCCATCAAGCTTGTGAGCTGGTCTAGGTTTGCCTTGGCTCCTAGCCGCTGAAGATATCGTTTGAGCCAGCGGGTGATAATGTTATCGATCCGCTCTTTATCAGGAGAGGCTTGTATGATGGCAACAATGCGATCAACGGCTTGCTGCAGCCCTTTCCTGTCGGCAGACGCCTTTTCAATACTGAACACGCCGCTCAGCGGTGTTGGGCGTAATCCCAGCTCTTCATCGCTGGCTACACCTAACTTAAAGCGTCTCCACGTCAAACGCGACTATCTGCCGTTGAACGCTTGAAAACTCAACGCCCACCAAGTGGATCGGCTTGCCGCTGGCGCGGTGTTTGTCGGCGTAGCTTTTGGCTTTGATCTGCTCTAGCGCTTTACCTTCGGGTAGCTGCTCGACCACTTTGAATTCAAACAGGTAGATATGACCGTTAAAGTCGACGCTCATATCCACTTTGCCGTGGTGGCTGGCGTCTTCCACCGTCACATCGACACCCAGCGCTGCAAAGTGGCTGTAAAAAACGCTTGCGTAGTGGCCTTCATATTGGGCGATAGGATTGTTTCGGTACCAGTCGTGGGGTAAACCGGCATAGAGCGCTTTGAGATGGAGGCCTAAGCCCGCGAGATCGTTCGCCTGTAGCAGACGAAACAGCGTTAGCCGTTCTCGCGGTGGTTCTTGAAGGCCTAGCAGTGGCAAAAGCGCTTGGTTAAGGCTGGTTTCTACTTCGCGGTTCGGGTAACCCAGTGTGTAAAGGCGGTAGCCTGTCATGGGTTCTTCGGTGGCGTGTACCGTTAGGTAACCCGTTTGGAATAGCAGCGCTTCTGTAGCGATATGGTCAACATCAAAGCGCCCCAGTAATTCTGCCTCTGTTTGCAGCTGGCTCAACGCAGGCGTAAACACACCGCGTTGTGTCAGTATATCCACCAGGAACGTAGGGGTGGCGCTCTCAAACCAGTAAGGGCTGAAGTGACGCTCTTCGAGCAATAGCAGCACATCAAAGGGGTTATAAACACTGGGAACTTCTGGCCCACCCCAGCGGTAGCCGTTGTACCAGCGGCGAATCTCGTTACGGTCAAGGCCGGGAAGCTCGGGGGCAAACACTGTATCTACATCATGGTCGGTATAGCCACAAACGGCCGCATAGTCTGTTGAAAGCGTGATATCGCGTAGGTTATTCAACCCCGAAAACAGGCTGACTTTGCTGAACTTGGAGACGCCGGTGAGCAGCACGAAGTGCAAATGGGGGTCGGCATCTTTCAGCACGCTGTAGAGATTTTTAAGCCCCTCGCGCAGTTCACGCGCCCTATCGCCGTCTAGGATATTGTCCAGAATGGGTTTGTCATACTCATCGATTAGCACTACCACACGTTGGCCATAGTGCGAGTGGGCTTGGCGAATAAGCTGCTCAAACTCACCGGCGATATCGGTATCGTAGGTGAGCGTTAGTCCAAGCCGCTCACGTTCGGTGCGCAACTGGTCGCGGATACGTACGTCCAATTCCTGACGTGTTTGCATCACCCCGCTCCCAAAGCTTAAACGCACCACGGGGTAACGCTGCTGCCAGTCCCACTTATCGTAAATATATAGGCCTTCAAACAGTGCTTGGCGGCCTTCAAACAGGCAGCCTAACGTATCCAGCAATAGGCTTTTGCCAAACCGGCGCGGGCGAGAGAGGAAGTAGTATTTATTTTGGTTGGCCAGCTTCTCAATGAACGGTGTTTTATCGACATAGTAGTAGCCGCCTTCGCGAATATCGGAAAAGGTCTGAATCCCGATGGGCAGTTTACGGCGATGAGTAGCTGGCATGCTGTCCTCCAAGGGTGGCGCTGTGCAAACTATGGGTAGTCTAGCATGCGGAAGTGCGGGTTAGTTCGTGCTTAGCGGGCTTGCATGGTGCGATTAGCTAGGTAATAGGCGGTTGTTTCATGGGGCTAATTAGCTGCTGGGTAGCGCCATCAAGCAGCAGCGCAAGCATACAATGGGGATGCTATCGAACGTTCAATATTCAGCCAAGTGACGCTCGGCATGAAGGAGTGTATTTAATGTTTTCAGCCAATATGTCTTTTTCCTCCCAGGCTTGGGAACTGAACTAGGTTTGTTAACAGCCCGTTAGTGTTGTGTCTCTGCTTGCAACTTGGAAACGTCTTCTATTGCTAACCCTGTTACCTCGGCAATCTGCTCGTTACTCAGCACTCCGAGCTTCAGCAAGTTGCGAGCAGTTTTTTCAATGCCTAGCTTTGTGCCCTTTTCAATGCCCGCTTGGTGCTCTTGTTGCGCCCAGTTTTCAAGATTCTCTGCCAACATGTCTTTGTCCTCCATTAAGCTTGTGAGCTGGTCTAGGTTTGCCTTGGCTCCTAGCCGCTGAAGATATCGTTTGAGCCAGCGGGTGATAATGTTATCGATCCGCTCTTTATCAGGAGAGGCTTGTATAATGGCCACAATGCGATCAACGGCTTGCTGCAGGCCTTTCCTGTCGGCAGACGCCTTTTCGATGCTGAACACGCCGCTCAGCGGTGTTGGGCGTAATCCCAGCTCTTCATCAGTATAGCGCCCTTCATCCACAAGGTAGTACCGTAGGTGTGGTTGATAGACTTGAAGAAAAGCTGGTGGTTCCGGGTACACCATGTCGTAGATATCCTGGCGTGCCGTCCAACGCTCAGAGCCGTTGTACAGCACGATAGGAAGAATGGGTGGTAGCCCTTTGCTCGGGGTGGTGGTGCCATTTTTGAGCAAGTGGTCGTAAAAGCAGGCCACGTAGTGCATCAGCCGGATCGGCATAGTGCGATCAACAGTCGACTGAAACTCTAGCAGGATGTAGAGATAAACCTCTTGTGTGAGGCCTTCCCAGGTGATCTCCAC
Organism: Vreelandella sp. L-25; assembly: GCF_056857535.1. Taxonomy (NCBI): domain Bacteria; kingdom Pseudomonadati; phylum Pseudomonadota; class Gammaproteobacteria; order Oceanospirillales; family Halomonadaceae; genus Vreelandella; species Vreelandella sp. L-25. Next base: position 1,654 of record NZ_JBSXNH010000009.1, on the reverse strand, counting down.
CGACCACACCACGTCTTCGAATTTCTCCTCGAACAGGGGCGTGATGTAATTGCCGCTGTGATTTTTGAGCGTAGAGAAATTCATCAGTTGGGCGATTTCTGGAGGTGCAAACCCTTCCATCAACTGCTGAACGAACTCAGGGTAGCTGAGCAGTCCGTGCATGCCGGTACCAGGGGGGGATAACCTCGGCCATATCCTTATTCGAATAATTCGAATAACCTTCAGCCTGTGTGTATTATGACAACAACACACATGCCGAAAGGAGAGAATCTATGGCCGTCATGTCAACACTGCTTCCCAGTGAAGAGGAAGCGACATTAGCAAAATTATCAAGCCGAGAGCTGGCTGCTTATGTTGAGACCGCCGCCTCTTCCCAGCAGGTCGCTATATCTGACAAAGAGGGGCGGCTTCATCAAGTGGAAGTCCCTGTCAGCGCCTTGCGTCTCTTGGTGGATATCCTGATAGAGCTTGGTGATGGCAATACCGTGAAGCTCATTCCCGTTCATGCTGAAATGACCACCCAAGAAGCAGCCGATATGCTGGGGATGTCGCGTCCTACGCTGATCAAAATATTAGATGAAGGCCATATTCCGTATCATCGCTCAGGGAACCGTAGAAAGGTAAAGTACAAAGATGTAATGCACTATAAGCAGGCAATAGATAACAAGCGGCTACAGGCACTCAATGAGCTGTCTGAGCTTGATCAGTCGCTGGGGTTGGGCTATTAATGAGTTCCTTCTATACGGTTGTTTATGATGCTTGTGTGCTTTACCCAGCGCCATTAAGAAGCCTGCTGATACACATGGCAATAACGGATCTTTTTCGGGCACGATGGTCAGATTTAATTCATGAAGAGTGGATACGCAACCTCTTGGCTCAGCGTAGTGATCTGACAAGAGAGCAACTGAATCGGGTTCGTGAATTAATGGATTTACATACCCGAGATGCCGTTGTCTCAGGGTTTGAGCCATTGATTGATGGATTAGTGCTGCCTGATCCCGATGACCGCCATGTGCTGGCGTGTGCTATTCACAGTGGGGCAGAGGCGATTATTACGTTTAACCTTAAGGATTTTCCTGATGAACAGCTAAGCAAATATGATATCAGGGCTATTCATCCCGATGAATTTATTGCCGATATGCTGTCGTTGAGTCCAGGGCATATCATTCAAGCCGTTCAGAATCACCGTAAAAGCCTTAAAAACCCACCATTCAATGCCAATGATTACCTTGGTTTACTGCTAAACCAGAAGCTGCCTGAAACAGTTAATGCTTTGAAGACGTTTGAGATTTTGCTTTAAGAGTCGAGTCCTGCATGGTTGCCGCTGAGTGCGTATCTTTCGTTTGATAACCTCTGTGATGAGGTACACCGGCTACTCGATGGCTATGGCACTGAGTGCGCGATTAATTTTGAATAGGCACTTAGTCGCTGAAATAGATTGCGCCTGTATCTTTGGCGCTTCTTTCAATATCATCAGGGTTTATCAGTTAGCGCGGAAAACCTCGTACTTTTAGTGCGAGGATGGATAGCGCGGCGTCCGCCAGGACGCCTTGTGTTTTGCATCCTTACAATATTTCGTCTAAAGTGTAAAGAATGAAAGCCGAACGCGCCTACCAATACCGCTTCTATCCCACGCCTGAGCAAGCAGCCTTGC
>NZ_JBSXNH010000008.1:0-9050 GCF_056857535.1 Vreelandella sp. L-25 | reverse complement strand
AACCGCCTTGCAGAAGCTGAGGGGCAGGTTAAGAGCCACACAACAGCACCAACACCAACACCAACACCAACACAGGGGGGGGTGAAGAACCCACGCCTCAGCTCATCCATTAACCTCAAGCCCGACAGACTGCTAGGCGGGTCTCCTCTTTAACATCGCCTCGCGCCGCTTCCCCGTTGGAAAGATCGGCCACCGTCAGGCCAGAAATAAACATATAGTGGTCGTCAACTACCATATGGCTACCCGGGAAACTGGGTTTTGGCAGGGTAGGGTCGTTGATGAACTGTGTCATGTGCTCTCCTTGGCAATGAGACTCAAATAAAGCAGCCTTGAACGTTATGACTTGCGGCTTGCAGAGTCGTTCAATTTGCCTGAATGATCAAAAAATCAGTGGCTGACGCAAATACTCTGCCAAAAAATCGATGAGTAGCCGCACCCTGATAGGTGTGTACTGGCTATATCCCGCCTTATTCATGAGACCGGCCTGAAAACGAAGATAGCGGATGGTATCCTCTTGAAAATTCAGTGTGTTCCGCCAAGAACCTGATCCAAGGGAGCCATCCGCTATGGGTGAAAGCCTATCCACCTGGACGCCCTCGTGCAACGGCTCTGTCCGTGTCGAGCTGAGCGGCCACCGCACCACCAGCGACAGCGGCGCTTTGTTGCTGCGCGAAGCCCTCGACAGTAGCGGCGTGATCGAGGCGCTCGGCGACAACCTGGTCGATGCGCGTCATCCGCTGCGCATTCGCCACTCGCTGACCAGCCAGATACGCACTCTGGTGCTGCAGCGGGCGATGGGCTGGATCGATCTCAGCGATACCGACATGCTGCGCCGTGATCCGCTCTGGCAGCTGGCCTGCAGCGATGCGCGCGGGGTGACACCACTGGCACAGGAGCGGCCGTCTCAAGCCACGTTGTCCCGGCTGCTGACCTGCCTGGGGCACAACGACAACATCGATGTCGTGCACGAAGGCCTGCTGCGGCTGGTGCTCTGGCGCCTGACCTCGCTGAAGAACGGCGAGCGCCCCAAGCAGCTGACGCTGGACATCGACGGCCTGCCGATCGAGGTCCACGGTCACCAAGGTGGCTCGGCCTACCATGGCCTTTACGGTACCCGCATCTACTCGCCGCTGGTCGCCTCGCTGGCCGAAACAGGCGACATGGTCGGTGGCCTGCTACGCGAGGGCAACGCCGGCCCGGCTGAGAATGCCGATACATGGATCCCCCATCTGGTGACGCGGCTCAACGAGAGCACTGGCGCCCAGGTTCGGGTGCGCATCGATGCCGGATTCACCGACAACGACACGCTGGAGGCGCTGGAAGAGCGCGACATCGAGTATCTGGGCCGGTTACGCAGCCACAAGGGCCTGCAAAAATTGGCGGCGCCCTACCTGAAGCGGCCCCGCGGCCGACCGCCTGAACAGCCTCGAGAATGGTGCCATGACCTTGAGTACCAAGCCGGTTCCTGGCCGGCACCACGGCGCGTCGTGCTGGTCGTGCAGGAGCGCCCCGATGACCTGCTGCTGCATGCCTTCTTCCTGGTCACCAACCTCGGCAAGTTCGACTGGCCGCCGGAGAAGGTCCTGGCGCTCTATCGCAAGCGCGGGAGCGCCGAGGCCCACATGGGCGAGGTGAAGTCGGCGCTGGATGTGCACCTGTCGTCGACGGATCGTGGTGCCTCCACGGTCCAGGATGTCATGGCCCGCAACGAGGTGAGCCTACTGCTGAGCCTCTACGCGTATCAGGTCCTGCATGGCCTGCGCTGCTTGCTGGTGCGTCAGACCCGACAGGGCTGGAGCCTGAGCCGGCTGCGCGAGCAGGTACTCAAGGTCGCAGCCACGCTGAAGCTGCACGCCCGGCGCATCACCGTTCACCTCGGCGATGCGGCTGACAAATGGTGGCCTGCCTTGCTGAAGGGGCTACCGAAACTGACCGCGCTAGGCTGACTCGTCGGCGATACCACCACCGATCCCTGCGCCAAGCAGCCCCACTTCGGCTGACGGTGACGGCTGCACGGATGAGGGCAATTCATTCCTGTAGGCTATAAGAAGAACTAAAATTTGCGCTTTTTTGCATATAACAGCGGGGTCTCATGCTGCCAACGCGGTGCCGGTGGGCTGGTGTTGGCAGCGAGGGCTGACAATCCACTCAGCCAGCGCCCTCATGAATAAGGCGGGGTCAGGCCTTATTCGGCGGTACGATGCCTTGGCGCTGCATTTGCCGATACACCGTTGGCCGTGAAACCCCCAGCTCGCGTGCCACGGCGCTAATGTTCCATTGGTGTTGCTGCAGCCGTGTCACAAGGTGGCAATCAGTGGCCTCGCTTTCAGGCGCGGTTATCGCAGGTGTACGAGTAATGCGCTGGCTGAGGCACTGTTCGGGCAGGTCGTGTACGGTGATTTCGTCGCTCTCGGCGGTGACGAGTGCAAACGCCAGGGCGTTTTTAAGCTGACGAATATTGCCGGGCCAGGCGTAGGCAAGTAGGGCGCTGATGGCGTCGGCCCGCAGCCTAGGGGCGGAGCTTCCGCCGCGTTCGCTCACCACATCGCTGAATACTTGGCGAATCACGTAGAGCTTGTCGGCGCGTTCGCGCAGCGGTGGTAAGCGCAGTTGGGCACCGTTCAGGCGGTAGTAGAGGTCTTCACGAAACTCTCCCTGCGCAATCATGGTATCGATATGGCGGTGGGTAGCGGTGATCACCCGGATATCGACTTTTTCGGGTTTGTTTGCCCCTAGCGGCATCACTTCCCGCTCGGCCAGTACCCGCAGCAGGCGGGTTTGTAGCGCCAGTGGCATATCGCCGATCTCGTCTAAAAACAGCGTGCCGCCATGGGCCTGAGGGATCAGCCCGCGCATACCTTTTGCTCGCCCGCCGGTAAACGCGCCGGGTTCGTAGCCGAACAGCTCGCTTTCGATCAGCGCTTCGGGAATCGCCGCACAGTTCACCGCAATAAAGGGGCCTTTGGCGCGGTTGCCGCTATCGTGCAGAGCACGGGCGACTACTTCTTTGCCGGTACCGGTTTCACCACTGATCAGCACGTTGACACTGGCTTCGTTACGCAGCCGTTCGGCCAATTTCTGCACTTTACGTATAGCGGGGTCGTCGGCCCCCAGCCGTTCTAGCGCTGTTGGCAGCGAGGAGGCGGGCTTTCCGAGTGGTGCGATGCGCGGCCTGCGCGGCTCCAGCAGGCTAATAAAGTAGATGGCGTTGCTGGCGCGGGCGCGAAACGCCCTGAGCTGGTCGTTGGTCGCGCTGTTGATACTCAGCACATCGGCAATTTCGCACTCAAACAGTTCGCTGAGCATCGGTGCGTGTTGAGCAGACCACGGCGGCCAGCGCTGTTGGTGCGTACTGATCAGTTCGCGGCCGACGGCATTGGCGGCAATCACTTGGCCGTTCTCTTCTATCGCGATCAGCCCACGCCCATTGACGTGGACAAACTCCCGCGAGGTATCCAGGCGCACCATCAAGCAGTCGCGGTAGCGCTGCAGAAAGTAGGCGTCTTCGATCATGCGGGCGTAGAGCGTCACCAGCGAGAGGCTGAAGTTCTGACTCTCATGCTGAGTGGGCGACTGCAGCGCAGAGATATCCAGCACGGCCATCACGTTGCCTTGCGGGTCGGCGATAGGGGCAGCCGTGCAGGTCAGCGAAATATGCGTGGCGTCGAAGTGCTCCTGGCGGTGGCAAATGATCGCTTGGCGGTCGTGCAGGCAGGTGCCTACGGCGCAGGTACCCGCGAAGCGCTCGTCCCAGTCAGCTCCTAAATAGAGGCCCGCTTTGCGTAGCTGCTGGTCTTGATTGGGATTGCCGCGAAACTCCACGGTAATGCCGCGATGATCGGTGAGGAGCAGCACGTAGCCGAGCTGGGCGATTTGCCCGTAGAGCTGCTCGACCCCGGCCCGGGCGACGTGCAGCAGCTCATCGACGGATTCTCGGTGCTCGATCAAGGTTTGCTGGGGCACCACCCGGGCAGGGCGTGGCTGCGTGGGGTCGAGTTGGTACTCGTTGAGGCAGCGCAGCCAAGAGCGGCGGATGGTGGCCTGTGCCGGAAGCTGCGGCGCATCCAGCCCTTCACCTAGCTGGAAGATGTGCTCGATATGCTGGCGCTGCACGGAGGCCAAGCGTGTCGGTGGTAGTGATGGCGTTGGCATGGCGAATCCACACACGATTATTGTTGTACTTCCAGACTATGCGCTTTGTAGAGGGTGTCAACGAGGGTGTATTACGCCGTTAGTCGTGCGTTACACCTGTAACGTTAGCCGTACACACGACGTGACAGGTGTACGCGGTTTGCGCTGTTTTATGGCGCTGTGTGGATGTTTGATTGCTGATATTTTTCAGTTGCTTATTGCCTATTTAGCGCATTTGGCACGGCAGGTGCTTAGGGTTGAGTGTCTTATCGACAGTTCAACAATAACAACGACCTTGGAGTACCCGCGATGACTCACACAGAGGTAAGTACCCCATCAAGCGCTACCAGCACCGTCAACGCATGGCTACATGAGTTTGATGAAGCGCTCCAGGCGCGCGATATCCAACGCGTGCTGATGCTATTCAACGACGAGTGCTACTGGCGCGATTTTCTGGCGTTTACCTGGAATCTAAAAACCTGCGAAGGCCAGAAGGAAATCCAGGCCATGCTTGATGCCACGCTGGCCAATACTCAGCCCACCCAGTGGCAGCTTGACGGTGAGGCCAGCGAAAACGGCGATACCGTCGAGGCGTGGTTCACCTTCAAAACGGCCATTGCCAGCGGAAAAGGCTACCTACGTTTGATAAACGGCAAGTGCTGGACACTGCTGACCACCATGCAGGCGCTGGACGATTTTCCCGAACCGCGCAACCACCATCGCCCTAAAGGGGCCGAGCATGGTGCCAACAAACAGCGTGAAACCTGGCTGGAAGCCCGCGAGCGGGAAGAAGCGGAGCTTGGTTACACGCGCCAGCCTTACTGCGTGATCATTGGCGGTGGCCAGGGCGGTATTGGCCTGGGGGCGCGGCTAAAGCAAATGGGCGTGCCCACCATCATCATCGAGCGCAACGAGCGTGCGGGGGACTCCTGGCGCAAGCGCTATAAATCCCTCTGCCTGCACGACCCGGTATGGTACGACCATCTGCCTTACATTCCCTTCCCAGAGAACTGGCCGGTGTTTGCCCCGAAAGACAAAGTGGGCGATTGGCTGGAAATGTACACAAAAGTGATGGAGCTCAATTATTGGAGTTCCACGACCTGCGACAATGCACGCTTCGATGAAGCCGCAGGCGAGTGGATCGTGAACGTGAAGCGCAACGGTGAAGAGATTACGCTACGCCCTAAACAGCTGGTGATGGCTACCGGGATGTCCGGTATGCCTAACGTACCCAAGTTTGCAGGCTCGGAAAGCTTCGAAGGCGAGCAGCAGCACTCCAGCCAGCACCCAGGGCCGGATGCTTACGCGGGTAAAAAGTGCGTGACCGTGGGCTCGAATAACTCGGCTCACGATATTGCCGCAGCGCTCTGGGAGCACGATGCCGATGTCACCATGCTCCAGCGCTCCTCGACCCATATCGTTAAGTCGGATTCATTGATGGAAGAAGTGCTGGGGCCGCTCTACTCGGAAGAGGCGGTAGCTGGCGGGTTGACCCACGAAAAAGCCGACCTGCTGTTTGCCTCCATTCCTTACAAAGTGCTGCCTGACTTCCAGCGTCCGGCGTTTGAGGCGATTAAACAGCGCGACGCTGCGTTTTACCAAAAACTCGAAGACGCGGGATTTATGCTCGATTTCGGTGACGATGAGTCTGGCCTGTTTTTGAAATATCTGCGCCGTGGCTCGGGTTACTACATCGATGTGGGGGCCTGCGATCTGGTCGCCAATGGCGATATTAAGCTGCGCAGCGGTGTGGGTATCGAGCGTATTAATCCGCACTCCATCACGCTCACTGACGGCAGCGAGCTGGACGCTGATTTAATCGTCTACGCCACTGGCTATGGCTCGATGAATGGGTGGGCGGCACGGCTTATCTCCCAGGAAGTGGCCGATAAAGTGGGTAAATGCTGGGGGTTAGGCTCTGACACCACCAAAGACCCTGGCCCTTGGGAGGGCGAACTGCGCAATATGTGGAAGCCCACCCAACAAGAGGCGCTGTGGTTCCACGGTGGCAACCTGCACCAGTCCCGGCACTACTCTCACTATTTGGCGCTGCAGTTGAAGGCGCGTATGGAAGGACTAGATACCCCCGTCTATGGGCTGCAGCCGGTTCACCATGTGTCTTAAAAGCTATGTGTCTTAACAGGAAGGGATACTTATGAGTCAGTCAACGAATCAGCCTCAGATGCAGGCCGCAGTGTGGTATGCCGCTAAAGATCTGCGCGTTGAGCACGTGCCGGTGCCGACAATCAACGACCCCCATGCGGTGAAAGTAAAAGTCGCCGCCTGTGGTATTTGCGGCAGCGATTTACACGAATATGCCGCCGGGCCGATTTTTATTCCGGTAGGCAAACCGCACCCCATTAGCGGCGAACAGGCACCGATTATCATGGGCCATGAGTTTGCGGGCGAAGTGGTGGAGGTTGGTGAGAAAGTGACGCGGGTGAAGGTAGGCGACCGTGTGGCCATTGAGCCGATCCTTTCACCTAACAAGGATGGCGCTTACCAGATGGAGCGCTACAACCTGACGCCTCTGCTGGGCTTTCACGGCCTCTCCGGCGGAGGCGGCGGATTTTCGGAGTTCACCGTGATGGGTGAGCACATGGTGCACAAACTGCCGGATGACCTCAGCTTTGAACAGGGGGCGCTGGTCGAGCCTGCGGCGGTAGCCCTGCATGCGGTGCGCCAGAGCTGCCTAAAAGCCGGGGACAGTGCCGTGGTATTTGGTGCTGGGCCGATTGGCTTAATGACCATCGAAGCGCTTAAAGCCGCAGGGGCTGCGCACATTTATGCGGTGGAAGTCGCGCCGTCTCGTAAGGCCAAAGCCGAAGCGCTGGGAGCCACCGTTGTCGACCCACAGCAAGAAGACGCAGTGGAAAAGCTACACGCTTTGAGCGGCGGCGGGGTGGACGTGGCATTTGAAGTGACGGGCATTCCCGCCGTGCTCAACCAAGCGCTGCACAGCACCCACGAGGGCGGCGAAGTGGTGGTGGTGAGTATTTGGGAGGGAGAAGCCAGTTTTCACCCCAACGACTTGGTAATCAAAGAGCGCACCATGAAAGGCATTATTGCCTATCGCCATGTGTATCCGGCGGTGATGGCGCTGATGCAGCGGGGCTACTTCCGCGCCGAGGATATGGTCACCCAACGCATTCCGCTGGCGGATATCGTGGAGGAGGGCTTTGAGGCGTTGCTGAACGATAAGGCGCAGGTGAAAATTATCGTCACGCCATAGCGGTACGTTTTTGAAAGGCGAAAGGCCATCCGCGGATGGCCTTTTTTAATGGGATTTTTTGATGGGCGGTGCCGCTACTCGGCATAAATCATTTTGCGCGTCATCCCGCCGTCGGCGACAAAGTTCTGCCCGGTGATAAAGCCGGATTCTTTGGAGAGAAGAAAGCGGGTGAGCGCGGCAATATCTTCGGGAGTGCCCACGCGCCCCACCGGATGCTGGTCACGATCGATGGCGCGGTGCTCCACCGGCTGCTGGCGGCTGGGTTTTTGCCAGTCGCTGACCTCGATCCAGCCAGGGCTAACGGCGTTGACGCGAATATCCGGGCCTAGGCTGACCGCTAGCGCGTGGGTCAGCGCGACAATGCCACCTTTACTAGCGGCGTAGGCTTCGGTATCCGGCTCGGACTGAATGGCGCGTGACGAGGCCATCAGCACCATACTGCCGCCGTGCGGGCGTAGATAAGCAGCCCCATGTTTGGCGCACAAAAAGGCGCCAGTGAGGTTAGTGTTTAAGTAGGCCTGCCATGTCGCTAGCGAGAGCTGCTCCACCGGGCCATGGAAGGGGTCCGCAATGCTTGCGTTATGCACGATGCCGTTGAGCTGACCAAAGTGGCTGACGGTTTTTTCGAGGCTGGCCGCCACCTGGGCTTCATCGCTGACATCCGCCATTAGTGTTAGCAGGTTCTCACGGCGGGGCAGTCGTTCAGCGGCCGCACTTAGGGCTTCTTTGTCAATATCCGTAATGGCAACGCGATAGCCGTCGGTGAGCAGGGTGTGGGCGATACCGAGACCAATTCCTTGGGCACCGCCAGTGATATAGATGATGTGGGGCTTAGTCATACGCACTTTTCCATGGTGAGTTAAACGTATATTGGCACGGTAGCCGTTTTAAATGTGAAATATCGATACAGCTAACGACAGCAGCTGAATAAATGCATAATTGACATTAACTGCTAATTGAAGAGGACCCAACGCTAGGGCAGCATATCCTGGAACAGTTGACAAACTTCAGCTACGTGGTATGCCTGTTCTCCTCGGTTCCGGCTGCGTGCAAGGAGATTAACAAAGAGCCCCCGATATTTTAATTGTCGATGCCATGATGGGTGTTGAGCACATGGCGTGCAGCCTCGATGCGTCAGATCAAGATCGGGATCGTTTACTGGTATTGGCGGATGAGGCGCTTTACCGCGCCAAACGCGGGGCCGCAACCAGGTGTGCCAGTAGCGCTATCCGTCGACGGCGCTGGCATGATTCGTTATGGAGCAACGCAGCAACAATTGCGCACTGCTGGTGCGCTTTTGCCGTCTGGCAAGCGATGCGCGTCTTTCGAACACGGTTTATTTTTTATAACTCTATGTATTTAAGTAGAAATATATTTATTGGCATGCGGCTCGCTACATAAACGGTAAGCAGCAAATGAACAGAGTCATTTAGGTCGCTTGCATGACGACACTCGATGCTCTCCCTTCTTTGCGACGTTGCTAAGGCGATGCCTGGCAACCCACCGAGTGAGCTGGCGTGCTCCACCTGGGTCCCCTTCGGGGGACTTTTTTTATGGTGCGCCAGGCATGGCGCGCAGCGCCAATTAGGCGCTATCCGGTCCGCCGTGGTGGTTGGCCGGATGACTTGGGGGTGAAAGTCCCCTACGGACCCTGATAGCGGGAACCGTTAGCTGAACAGCAAGGGTG
>NZ_JBSXNH010000007.1:0-7064 GCF_056857535.1 Vreelandella sp. L-25 | reverse complement strand
CTAGTCTGCAGGGAGGTTGGCAGGGGCTGTTGGCTGAAGGCCGAAGTGTTTGCTACCCCCTCTGGAGAAGAGCGCCACACGGCGAGGCAGGAATACCAGTCTTGTTCCCCTCCTCGGGAGGACTATGCGGATGACACGCGGGAAAATGGGGAGACCCTAGACAAAGATAGGGCTTGATCTTCAATCCAAGTGGCGTTATATAGCGGCAAGGCGCTTGTTTAGCGTTAGGCGCTTCTTACTTTGCTTCTGTTGGGTAAGGAGCCGTTGTGATGCCGGTGCGCCGGCTTGGGTTGGAGGGCATACCATGAGCCGTGACCCCTTAAATCGTGAAACCTACACCAACGATGGGCTTGATGCTGACGAGTTTGATAACTTGGATGCAGTCAACGACGATCACTACGGTAAAAGCAAACCCAGTAAAGCGGATACCCTGCGCGCTCGCCGTCAGGTAGAAGCGTGGCTTGAAGAGCGTCGCTTACAGCGCGCGATTGAAGATGACTGGGACGAAGAAGAGTAGCGCCTTGCCAATCTATTAAGCGTTTTCAAGGTGGACATACCCGAGGGGCACCCAAATGAGTGCCCCTTATCTTTGCGGCTTGACCACTCTACGCTTGCCCCACTGCTTTGCTGGCCTTTAGCCGCGCTGGGCACTATCATCTGTGCACCAAGCCAGCATATTTGCTGGTCTCGCTTTTACCACAACCTAACGGATTTCCATGGCGCAATACGTATTCACCATGAATCGGGTTGGCAAAGTCGTGCCGCCCAAAAAGCAAATTCTCAAGGATATTTCGCTCTCGTTCTTCCCTGGCGCCAAGATCGGTGTACTGGGTTTAAACGGTGCCGGTAAATCCACGCTGCTGCGCATTATGGCCGGTGTCGATAAAGAGTTTGAAGGTGAAGCTCGTCCGATGCCCGGCATCAACGTGGGCTACCTGCCCCAGGAGCCGCAGCTGGACGACGAGAAAAACGTTCGGGATACCGTCGAAGAGGCCTTAGGCGCCATCAAAGAGGCGCAGGAAAAACTAGACGCGGTATACGCTGCCTACGCCGAACCCGATGCCGACTTTGACGCCCTGGCCAGCGAGCAGGCACGGCTTGAGAATATTATCGAAGCTGCCGATGCACACAACCTTGAGCGTAAGCTGGAGGTAGCCGCAGAAGCGCTGCGCCTTCCGCCGTGGGATGCCAAAGTAGGCAACCTTTCTGGTGGTGAGCGTCGTCGTGTGGCGCTTTGCCGCCTGCTGCTCTCAAGCCCGGACATGCTACTGCTGGACGAGCCCACCAACCACCTGGATGCTGAATCCGTGGCGTGGCTGGAGCGCTTCCTGCATGACTACAACGGCACTGTCGTTGCGATTACCCACGACCGTTACTTCTTGGATAACGTCGCGGGCTGGATTCTTGAGCTGGACCGCGGCCAAGGTATTCCGTTTGAAGGCAACTACTCCCAGTGGCTTGAGCAGAAAGAGCAGCGCCTGACCCAAGAAGCCAAACAGGAAGCATCTCGTCAGAAAGCCATCAAGCAAGAGCTTGAGTGGGTGCGCAGCAACGCTAAAGGCCGCCAAGCGAAGAGCAAAGCGCGCCTTAACCGCTTTGAAGAGATGCAGTCTGGCGATTTCCAGAAGCGTAATGAGACCAACGAGATCTACATTCCGCCTGGCCCGCGCCTGGGTGACAAAGTGATCGAGTTCCACAACGTTACCAAGCGTTTTGACGACAAACTACTCTACCAGGATCTCTCCTTTACTATTCCCCCAGGGGCGATTGTGGGTATTGTGGGCGGTAACGGTGCCGGTAAATCGACGCTGTTTAAGCTGGTCACCGGCAAAGAGCAGCCGGATGCTGGCGAAGTGGTAATCGGCGAAACCGTCGACATTGCCTACGTTGAACAGCTGCGCGACGCCCTAGACGACAAGCAAACTGTCTGGGAAGCAGTGTCCGATGGCCAGGATATTCTCAACATCAATGGCTATGAAGTTTCTTCGCGAGCCTACGTTGGTCGCTTTAACTTCAAAGGCAACGACCAGCAGAAGCGTCTGGATGAGCTTTCCGGTGGTGAGCGTGGCCGCCTGCAGCTTGCGCAAACCCTAAAACAGGGTGCTAACGTGCTGCTGCTGGATGAGCCCTCTAACGACCTGGATATCGAAACCCTGCGCGCCCTGGAAGAAGCCCTGCTCGCCTTCCCTGGCTGTGCCATGGTGATTTCTCACGACCGTTGGTTCCTGGATCGTATCGCCACGCATATTCTGGCGTTTGAAGGCGATTCAGAAGTGGTGTTCTTCGACGGTAACTACACCGAATACGAAGAAGATCACAAGAAACGCGTCGGTAATGACACGCCCAAGCGCATGAAGTACAAGCGCATCGACGCCTAATGTTTTAGGCGTTATGCAATGCAAAAGCCCTGCTGGCGTTTCCCGCCGCAGGGCTTTTTTTATGGATGGCTGTTTACCGTTGGTCGGCGAGACAGTTTAGCCTGCGGGCCAGGTAAACTCGCGCCCACCCATTAAGTGCATATGGATATGGTAGACGGTCTGCCCGCCCATTTCGTTGCAGTTCATCACCACACGGTAGCCATCCTCGGCAAACCCCTGCTGCTTAGCAAGCTGCGCGGCGGTGTGTTGCAAGCGGCCTACGAGGGCTAGGTCGTCGGCGGTAATATCGTTAAGCGTCGAGATATGCTTTTTAGGGATAATAAGCTGATGGGTCGGCGCTTGAGGGCTAATGTCGTTAAACGCCAGCACGTGCTCATCTTCAAACACGATATCAGCGGGAATGTCGCGGTTAATAATTTTGCAGAACAGGCACTCCATCGCGGCCTCCTTAGGTTTGGCGCGTTTATTATCGATAAAAGGCAGCCCCGCTTACCCCGTTAGCGAAAACGGCGCTGCGACAGTAAGTGGCGAACCAGCGGTGCCAGAATCAGTTCCATCGCCAATGACATACGAGCGCCGGGCACCACCAGGGTATGCGGACGGGTCATAAAGGAGTCTTTAATCATCGCCAGCAACCAAGGGAAATCGACGGTTGAAGGGTCGCGGAAACGGATGACCACAAACGACTCCGAATCGGTCGGAATATCCTGCACTTCAAAGGGGTTGGACGTATCGACCGTGGGCACCCGTTGGAAGTTGATATGGGTACGGGAAAACTGTGGCTGGATATAGCGCACATAGTCATCCATACGGCCCAAGATAGTGTCAATCACCGCTTCCTGAGAGTAGCCGCGCAGCTTTGTGTCCCGGTCGATCTTTTGAATCCACTCCAGATTCATGGTCGGCGCAACACCCACCAATAGATCCACATGGCGGGCAATATCGTACTCTTGGGTCACTAACCCACCGTGCAGCCCTTCGTAAAACAACAAGTCAGTGCCGCAAGGCAGCGACTGCCACTCGGTGAAGGTGCCCACCCGATACCCGGCTTCAATTTTCTGCTTATCTTCCGCATGGATATAGTGCCTGAAGGTGCCAGCACCGTGCTCTCCGTACTCGATAAACAGACCTTCCAGGCGATCAAGCAAGTTGGCTTCTACGGCAAAGTGGGATAGCTCATCTTTACGTTCTGGCTCTTCACGGAAAATGCGCTTTAGGTCATCGCGGGTATAGCGGTGAAACGCATCCCCATCCACCATGGCAGCATGCACATCTTCACGTAGGAACATGCGCTCGAAGCTGCGGCGCACGGTAGTGGTACCCGCCCCTGACGAACCCGTTACCGCGATGATGGGATATTCTCGGGACATTATCCCCCCCTTGCATCAGCAAGCGTTTGCTTCACCGTATCGGGAATCGCTACCGGGCGGCCAGCAGCCAAGTCAATCAGTAGTTTATTTACCCGAGCGGTAGCCACCACATCGCCCGTTTCCGCCTTAGTCACCCGATGGAACACCGTTAAGGCTTTGCCTTCTGGGTCGGGCACTGCCGTTTCTATCACCAGCGCATCGGGAAAGCGGGCCTCCTGTTGATACTGCACGGCGAGGTCAACCACAACGCTTGGGTAGCCGTGTATATCCCACTCGGGCAGATCGAGGGCGGCGAAGGCCTGCATACGAGCCTCATGAAGCAGCGATACCAGCGCATCATGCCCCAGATGGCGGCCGTAGTTCATATCCGTCACCCGCACAGTCAGCGGATGACGATGGATAACCGCTGCGTTAGGGAACTCCAGCGAAACACGCTCCATAGTTCAACTCCTTGCCGGGTGACGGTTTGAACTTAATAAGGCCGGTAATTACTGCTCACGCGCGATGGCACGGAAAGCGATATCACGACGGAACTCAACGCCATCCCAGTGAATCGCTTTAACTCCTTGGTACGCCTGCTGCTGGGCAGCTGAGACGCTATCGCCCAGGGCGGTCACACACAGCACGCGACCGCCAGCAGTGGTGATATCACCCTCTGCGTTTTGCGCCGTCCCTGCATGGAAGACTTTGCACTGCGCCTGCTCGGCATCGGCTAGGCCGTGAATCACGTCACCTTTGCGGTAGCTGCCGGGGTAGCCACCTGCCGCCAACACCACGCCCACCGCTGCGCGGCTATCCCACTCGCACTGCTTGTCTGCCAGTTCGCCCTTGGCACCTGCTAAACAGAGCGCCGCTAAATCGGAGGTAAGGCGCATCATAATCGGCTGGGTTTCCGGGTCACCAAAACGGCAGTTGTACTCGATTACTTTGGGGTTGCCTTGCGGGTCAATCATTAGCCCCGCATACAAGAAGCCGATGTAAGCGTTGCCCTCTTCCGCCATGCCACGCACGGTGGGCAAAATCACTTGCTCCATAATCCGCGCATCTACTTCCGGTGTCACTACCGGTGCCGGGGAGTAGGCTCCCATACCGCCGGTATTGGGGCCGGTGTCGCCATCGTAGGCACGCTTATGGTCTTGGCTGGTGGCCATGGGCACGACGTTTTCGCCATCCACCATCACGATAAAGCTGGCTTCTTCACCTTCCAAAAACTCTTCGATGACGACTCGCGCGCCAGCGTCACCAAAGGCGTTGGCTTCAAGCATATCGCGGATCGCCGCTTCGGCTTCCGCTTCGCTCATGGCGACAATCACGCCTTTACCTGCCGCCAAACCGTCCGCTTTGATGACGATGGGCGCGCCCATATCAGCTAAATACGCCAATGCTGGCTCGACAGCGGTAAAGGTTTGGTAATCGGCGGTGGGAATGTGATGGCGGGCCAGAAAGTCTTTGGTGAACGATTTGGAGCCTTCCAACTGTGCCGCGCGCTGGCTGGGGCCAAAGATAGTCAAACCAGCGGCTTGGAACCGATCCACTACGCCTTCCACCAGCGGAGCTTCTGGGCCCACCACGGTTAGCGCAATCTGCTCTTGCTGGGCAAACGCCACCAAGGCATCCAGGTCGGTTGCGCCGATAGCGACATTGGTCAGCTTAGGCTCTGTGGCGGTCCCTGCGTTGCCAGGTGCCACAAACACTTGCTCGACATCATTGGATTGGGCAAGTTTCCAAGCAAGGGCATGTTCGCGGCCACCGCCACCGATCATCAAAACTTTCATGGGTATCCTTCTCAAACGGGAGAGCGTCGTTGGGGCGCATTATGCCACAACGCGTCCCTAACGTGGCCTAAAGGGGGATTAGGAGTTTTTGTCCGTTTTATCGTCGTCATCCGTCTGGGTAGGCTGGTTCAGCGCATTTTGCCAGAAACGCATATTCTCTTCGGCCAGTTCACGCATAAACTCAATGGGTGAGTGGCGCATCGCCTGCTGCCACTGGGTCTGCATGCGTTTTTGCTGCTCCAGCATCAGTTGGGTTCCCTGCTCCAAATAACGCGCCAGCGGCAGCGGTGAGGACATATCGTACACACGGATCAACTGGGCCAGCAGGTCGTTCGAGAACACTTCGGCTTCACTATCCGCCTGCTCCTGTTCGATAATGATCGATAGCAAAATGGTGCGCGTCAGATCTTCGCCGCTCTTGGCGTCTTCAACGCGAAACGGCTCTTCTTCAATGATTAAACGCCGCAAGTCTTCAAGAGTGACATAACGACTCTGCTGAGTATCGTACAACCTGCGGTTGGCATATTTGCGAATTACGCGCACAGCGCATCTCCTTAAACACGATAGAGGCTTTTGTCGCCGTTGCTGCTATTGTGCCTGCAACACGCGCCCATGCAAGCTAGCTTAGCGGATTAGTGCTGTTAAGTACGCCTTTCCTGTCAACTACCCCCGCCTGAAGGCGGGAGCTTGTGAAAGCAAGCCTAGTTGACCAGGGTAAGCGGGCGGTACAGCCGCTACGTTGATAACAGGTCGCCAAGACTCACCCACGGATGCTTCCTCAGTCCGTGGCTCTGAAAGGTCAAGATCATGCTGCGGTACGCCGCCCGGGCGAAAGGTAAAACGCCGAAGGTCTTGACCGCTGCCACAAGGCAGTAGCCGGTTATCGACATTCCCGAGGGGAGACGGGGCGCAAGCCCCGCGACACCAGGCCCGTAAGGGCATGGATTAGGATGAAATCGCATGGCGGTTTTCGTACTGGACAAACACAAGCGGCCACTGATGCCGTGCAGTGAAAAACGCGCTCGGTTGCTGCTGGCGCGTGGTCGTGCCGTGGTGCATAAGCGTTACCCGTTCACGATTCGGCTCAAGGATCGCGTCAGTGGCGAGACGCAACCGCTTCGCCTGGGCATCGACCCTGGCAGCAAAACGACCGGGCTGGCGCTGATGCGCGAACCGGACAGTCAGCAGCGGCATGTACTGTGCCTGTTTGAACTGATCCATCGCGGCTTTCAGATCAAAAAGGCATTACAGCAACGCGCCGCCTTTCGGCGTCGCCGCCGCAGTGCCAACCTACGCTACCGCGCCCCGCGCTTCAATAATCGCATCAAACCTAAGGGCTGGCTGGCACCGTCGCTGCAGCATCGCGTCGATACCGTCATGGCCTGGGTGAACCGGTTGAGTCGTTTGGCTCCTGTAACAGCCATCAGCCAAGAGTTGGTGCGCTTTGATACGCAGAAGCTGGATAACCCAGAGATCAGCGGTGTGGAGTACCAGCAAGGCACCTTGCTGGGCTACGAAGTACGCGAGTACCTGCTGGAAAA
>NZ_JBSXNH010000006.1:0-7516 GCF_056857535.1 Vreelandella sp. L-25 | reverse complement strand
CAAGAAAACCATCGGTTACGGACTGCCGGACTTCGCAGAGGAACTCAACTACGGAGTCGATCTATCAACCATCTGAGGGTGGTATCAGATTGATGGGGTGAAGGTGCCCCATCAACCATTAAATCCGTATACCCAAAAAATAAAGCCATTTACTAATGGGTTCGAAAGTAAGCGAACATCATTTATAATGTAGGCTCCGTTCGCCAAGCTTATCGGATATTTACACACATGCGCCACGATGACGGTCGTAAACTTGATCACAAAACATTAGAAGCCATTCGCGTTCGCGCCGTTCAACGGGTCATGGATGGCGAGAGTCCAGAAGTCGTCATCAAAGCGCTGGGGATGAGCCGAGCACGAATCTATGAATGGCTGGCTGCCTACCGCGAGGGTGGCTTTGACGCGCTCAAGGCCAAGCAGATTTCCGGTCGTCCCAAGAAACTGAGCGGTGCTCAGATCCGGGAGCTGTATATCTGGATAACGACCTTTACGCCGGACCAGTTGAAGTTTGATTTTGCCCTGTGGACTCGGGGCCGAGTGCGTGAGCTCATCCGGCAAAAGTTCAACGTCCGGTTAAGCGATGTCTCGGTCGGTCGTCTGCTTCGAAACCTGGGGCTGACGCCTCAGAAACCCCTGCATCGGGCCTACCAGCAAAAGCCAGAGGCCGTGAAACAATGGAAAGAAGAGACCTACCCGGAAATTCGCAAGGAAGCAAAAAAAGTCGGCGCCACCATCTATTTCGGCGATGAAGCCAGCATTCGGTCTGATTATCACAGTGGCACCACCTGGGCACCCAGGGGTGAAACTCCGATCATCCGTAATACGGGCAGTCGCTTCAGCATCAATCTGATCTCGGCCATCTCGCCTCGCGGCGAGCTTCGCTTTAAGACCATTCAGGGCAACATGAACACCGATGCGTTTCTTGGTTTCCTCAAGGCTCTGGTGCAAGACGTTGACAAGCCGGTTTTCCTGATCCTCGATAACCACCCGGTTCATCATGCTCGTCGGGTTCGAGACTATGTTGAGAGTCTCGACGGCAAGCTCAGGTTGTTCTTCCTGCCGCCGTACTCGCCGGAGCTGAATCCTGACGAGTCTGTTTGGGGCTATATCAAATACCATCACGTCGGTAAAAAGATCATTAACAGCAAAGAACAACTTCGGAGCACTGTTTACCGGCAGCTTCGACGTTTGCAAAAATTGCCACGACTATTGAAATCGTTTTTTGGCCATCCGGATTTGGCTTATATCTCCGGGTAATGTTCGCTTACTTTATTTCGAATTAGTAAGTGCAAGGCTGTCCTTGCCCACCCTTAAGGCCACACCTTGAATTGCTGCCCGTTTCCAGATCCACCCCACCATAGTCAGCACCTGGAAGCGCGACCTATTGGAGAGCGCGTCCGACCTCCTCGAAGGCAAGAGTATAGTCGGTAAGCAATTCGATGAACTCAGCACGGACGAACTGTACCGTGAGATTCGCCGACTGACGGTGGAACGCAATTTTTGTTGCTTAAGCTCCTGGGTGGCTCGTTCCACTTTGGCTGAGCTCCATGTATTTCACAGAGCCCTTCGGAAAATCCTTGCGAACCAAAAGCACTTCATCAACCTGTCACGTCAGTGACACGACAGTGTCATCTCTCAGCTTTACCGTTCAATTGTAACTCGCAATACGGCGAGCTTATTTATTGCAAAAGGTGATCCTGTGGCGCCAACTCAATCAACCAATGTGATGCTTCGAGTCGAGAGTATGGGCGTAACCTACCCGGGAAACGTCCTCGCGCTCAAACCCACCAACGTTCACTTTCACAAGGGCGAATTCACCGTGCTACTGGGACTTTCAGGCGCGGGTAAATCCACTCTGCTTCGTTCACTGAATCACCTGGTTAAGCCCACAACCGGGAAGGTTGTGTCTGGCGAGTTTGGTGAACTGACCAACCGTAGAATCCTGCGACAGCACCGCAGCCGCACCGCCATGGTGTTCCAGCATCACCAGCTGATCGAACGATACACCGCGTTACAGAATGTGCTGACAGGCAGACTTGCGTATCACGGTACTTGGCGAAGCCTGCTTCCCCTGCCCCGGCAGGACCTGGAGTTGGCTCTGCAATGCCTCGACCGCGTAGGTCTGGCTGACAAAGCGCTTTCCCGAGTAGATCAGTTGTCCGGCGGCCAGCAGCAGCGGGTTGGAATCGCCAGAGCATTGGTGCAGCAACCATCCATGATTCTTGCCGATGAGCCCGTTGCCAGCCTGGATCCGGCCACTTCTGAAAAGGTACTCGGCCTACTGCGCGATATTTGTCAGGAAGATGGAATCACCGCGGTTATTTCCTTGCACCAATTGGAATACGCCCAGCGTTTTGCAGACCGGATCATCGGCCTTTCGAACGCTCATATCGTTTTTGACGATGCTCCTGAAAACCTGAAATCGAAACACCTGGACGAGATTTACCACCGTTCACCCAGCGTGGTAGCTGCGGAAGGCAAACCAGCCATCCATAAACCTAAGACCACCCCGATAACGACAGACGTACTGGAGATAGCACAATGAAGACAATGATTCACTCTTTGCTGGCTCTGATAATGATGCTCGGCATCCATTGGTCAGCCCATGCCGCAGATACAGACCCTGATCTTTTGAAAGTTGCCTTGCTGCCGGATGAGAACGCGTCAGAACTGATCAAGCGAAACCAACCTTTGAAGGATTACCTGGAAACCACTCTTGGTAAGGAAGTAGAACTGATTGTTACCACCGATTACTCCTCCATGATCGAAGCCATGCGTTTTGGCCGAATTGACCTGGCTTACTTTGGTCCGTTGTCCTATGTGATGGCCAAGAGTAAGAGTGACATTGAACCCTTTGCCGCCATGGTGGTAGACGGGAAGCCGACTTATCGCTCCATCATTATTGCCAATGCGGACTCTGGCGTTGGCTCCTTCGCGGATATCAAAGGCAAGAAAATGGCCTACGGTGACCGCGCATCCACTTCCAGCCACCTGATCCCCAAGACCGTACTCCTTGAGAAGGCAGAGCTCGAAGCCGGAAAGGACTATGAGGCTCATTTCGTCGGTAGCCATGACGCTGTTGCGGTTAACGTCGCCAATGGCAATGCCGACGCCGGAGGGTTGTCCGAAGTTATCTTCGAGCATGTGATGGACAGCGGTTTGATTGATCGGAGCAAGGTCAAAGTGCTGGGCTACAGCGGTGACTTTCCTCAATACCCCTGGGCCATGCGTTCGAACCTGGCCCCTGAGCTGAAGAGCAACATTCAGAAAGCCTTTCTGCAGATCGATGACCCGGAGATTCTCGACAACCTGAAGGCTGAGGGATTCGCGGCAATTACCGACGAAGATTACGATGTCATCCGCGCTATGGGTGGCCTGCTCAATCTTGATTTCGCAAAAATGTGAGGAGTGCCCCATGAACTATACAACGAAGGAACCGGCGACTCTGTCGCCGGCCCCGTCGGCCTCCGTGCTGGATGAGCACGCGAAAGGCTGGCGGAAAAAACTCGGACAGTCGCTGTTAGTGCTGCTCATCATTTTTGTCGCAAGTTGGCACGTAGGGCTGCTCAATTTCAATACACTTGCCAATGGCGTGCCAGCCATAGGCACACTCATTGGCGAATCTCTTCCACCTGACTTCACCAATGTGGCCAGCTGGGTGTCGCCGTTAATCGACACGCTTGCGATGAGCATTGCCGGTACTGCCATTGCAGTAACCTTGTCTGTGCCACTGGCATTCCTGGCTGCGCGCAACACCTCTCCACATCCGGTGGTGTTCCAAGTAACTCGAACCCTTTTAAACGGTTTGCGTTCAGTCCCGGAACTGATCATGGGCATCATCTTCGTGGCTGCTGTTGGTTTTGGGGCGTTGCCTGGCGTACTGGCGCTCGGTCTTCACTCCATTGGCATGGTTGGAAAGTTTTTTGCCGAAGCGATTGAGCATGTAGATGAGGCGCCAGTGGAAGCGGCCGATGCTGCCGGCGCTACTCGCTTGCAGGTGCTCTATCACGCCGTGCTGCCACAAGTACTTCCTCAATTCGCGGACGTGTCCATTTATCGCTGGGAATACAATTTCCGTGCCTCGACCGTAATGGGCATGGTGGGTGCCGGTGGTATTGGCTTCGAATTGATGGGCTCGCTGAGAATCATGCAGTATCAGGAAGTCAGCGCCATTCTCATTGTCATCTTGTTGATGGTCACCGTCGTGGACAGTCTCAGTGGCCGCCTTCGTAAGAAATTCAAATAAGGACCGTCTATGAAACCCAAGGTTGTGATAACCCATAAGATCCATGACAGTGTTCTGGATGAACTTGCCCAAGATTGCGAGCTGGTCACCAACCAATCCGGCGCCACGTTGCCCCAGGAGGAAGTGGCTGCGCGCGTTGCAGACGCTGATGCGATGATGGCGTTCATGCCAGACCGAGTTGGAGTGGAGTTCCTACAGGGGTGTCCGCGCTTGAAGGTGATTGGTGCAGCCCTGAAAGGCTATGACAACTTTGATGTGGATGCCTGCACGCGTCATGGGGTTTGGCTGACATTTGTACCGGATTTGCTAACCGTGCCTACTGCAGAGCTAACGGTCGGGCTGACGATCAGTCTCACCCGACAAGTCAAGGCGGCGGACCACTTCGTTCGATCCGGTGAATTTACTGGCTGGACACCACGCTTCTATGGGCAGGGGATCGAAGGCTCACGGATTGGTATTGTGGGTATGGGGGCCATCGGCCAAGCGGTGGCGCAGCGCCTGAACGGATGGGGAGCGGATTTAATCTATTCCCAGCCGGAACGTTTACCCGTGCAGCATGAGCAGGCACTGGGTTTGTCCCATACTCCCCTCAAGATGCTGCTGGCCCAGTCAGATATTGTGATCCTGGCAATGGCGCTCAATGAGCAAACCCTCCACACCATTAATCGCGAAACGCTAACAGGAATGAAACCGGGCGCATTCCTTATCAATCCCTGCCGTGGATCTGTGGTGGATGAGGGTAGTGTTCTGCAAGCGCTTCAATCCGGTCAGTTGGGGGGGTACGCCGCTGATGTGTTTGAGATGGAAGATTGGGCGAGAGAAGATCGTCCGAGGGAGATCGCCCAGGGGCTCAGGGCCCACCCCAACACGCTGTTTACTGCTCACATCGGATCGGCAGTCAGCCAGGTGCGTCTGGCTATCGAGCAACGCGCTGCTCGGAACATTCTGCAAGTGCTTCGGGGTGAGCGGCCGGGTGATGCGAGCAATGATCCCAGTGGCCGCGAGAGCGGTCCATGCTGAATCTTGTCTGGCTGAAGAGTTTCGTGGCGGTGCTGGACCACAACGGGTTTCAGGCCGCAGCCCGCCAGTTGGACATCGCACAACCCACACTGTCCCAGCACCTTCAAAAACTCGAAAACCAACTTGGCGTTTTATTGGTCCACAGGGGGCGCTCTGGCTGTGAGCCAACCCGGGCTGCCTTAACCTTGTTGCCTTTTGCCCGAAGTCTGCTCCGGCTGGAGGAGCAGGCGAGATCTTCCATTATGGAGGCTCGACTTCGCGTTGGGGCGAGCTCCAATATTGGGATTTATATGCTCCAGCCCTACATCCGTCGTTACAAGGAGCTGGGCGTAGGGCCCGAGGTGGATGTGGTAATAGATTCCAATCCGACTATTGCACGGCATTTATCGGACGGTGAGCTGGACGTGGCGATTATGGAGTGGTGGCATGATCTACCCGGATTCCATGCTCAGGCGTGGCGTAACGAGCCCGTTGTTCTAATCGTTCCGCCTGGTCACCCGTTAGCCCGTCGAACCGATATCGACCGCGATACGCTGTCTAACATGGCTCTGATCGGCGGCGAACCCGGCACCGGCACTGGCCGGCTTTTGGCGACCTACTTCGGTGAGCATGGGCCATTTCCGACGGTATCTATGCAGCTGGGTAGCACCGAAGCCGTCAAGCAAGCGGTTAAGGTCGGACTTGGCGCATCGTTGGTGCTTGAAAGTTCTGTACGGGAGGAGGTCCAAAATGGAAGTCTGGTGGCTATTCCCGTGAGTGAGCCTGGCCTTAGCAAGGAGCTGATGGTGATTTATCCGAGCAGCCTGGACAAACACAGGCCAGTATACTCGTTTGTTGGGCATCTCTGTGAATAGCTATTGGGTCCACCTCACGCATATCTAGCTGGGAATGCAGATACTGAGCCTCACGCTCACTTCGACAACGCAGTATTCCGTCATCTGCATATCGGCAGAATGGGATATCCGGATGACGAACGGTCAGCCAACGATCCAATGCATAATGCAGAAACAGGTTTGCCAGAACTGGCGATAACGGGCCACCTTGTGGTGTGCCAACGTTCCGTCGTTCCTGCTTACCATCTTTCGTCTGCATCGGTGCCGTTAGCCAGCGCCTCACATACAGCAGCACCCAGGATTCAGAGCAATGGTGGTCAAGGGCCTTGAGCAATAGCTCATGATCAATATGATCAAACAAGCCACGGATGTCATACTCCAGCACCCAGTCCCTTTCCCAGCACCGATTTCGCGTGATCGCAAGCGCATCATGCGGGGATTTCCCGCGCCGATACCCGTACGAGTCCACATGAAAGACAGGTTCCAGGATAGGTTCCAGCGTCATAGTAACCACAGTTTGCGCTATACGATCGCTAACCGTGGGTACCCCGAGCAATCTTTCTCCTCCACTTTTCTTCGGAATTGGAACTGCTTTGACGGACAGTGGGAAATAGCTGCCGGACGACATCCGATTCCAAATTAGATAGAGGTTCTTACTTAAGTCTCGATCAAAGTCCTGAATCGTCTGGCCATCTACACCGGCCGCACCTCGATTTGATTTAACGCGCTGATACGCCTTCCATACCTGGCGCTTGGAATTTTTTTCTCTAATTGCGGAAATACCGAAATTAGATAAAACACAGCACGCCCCTCAGTTAGTAATATGGCTGCATTGTTAATATTCGAGGTTGTGCCCATGGCTAATAATCACAAGGTAATGACAGTTCGCGTAGATCAGCTGATTCTTTCACCTGAACTATCCGTTGACTATCGTCACGTCTTGACCAGTTTGCGATATCGATCGAACAGCTTTTCTTCCATCCCCCATGACATTCTTCTTGAATTCATTATGGCCCACCCACCAATTGGGTATATGGATGGCGAATACTTTCACGTGATTAGCAATATCAGAACACTCGGTATCAAACCCTTCTTACCAGAAAATGCTCAGATTCGAGTTATAGTAGATGAGACTCTCTGTCAGTCCGACATTGAGCTTATTTCAGTGCAGAGAGAATTGTTCAACTTGATCGTTTTCAGTATGAATGGACAGATGTTTGCGAGCGCATTAGCAGGTTTGTGGGATGTATCAGCCAATGCCAGATTTAAAAAAATAGGGTAAGCGGATTAAATGGTTGATCTTACCTTTGCATGAGAGTGAGACAGACCGGCATCTCATCGGATTATCTGGTTGATGCTTCACCTACTGCTGGTGCATGTTTCCTTCGCTAATTCCAGCAAGAACCCCACACGCCTC
>NZ_JBSXNH010000005.1:0-7445 GCF_056857535.1 Vreelandella sp. L-25 | reverse complement strand
GCCCACGGAGTTGACGACTGAAGCGCTGATCGAGCAGGCCCAAGAGAAAGGCGACAGCATTGCCTCGCGTAAAGCGTCGTTTGAAGCGCTGAACGTGATTGGCCCGCAAATGCCGGAACTGCTCGGCGGCAGCGCTGACTTGGCGCCTTCCAACCTGACGTTCTGGAAGGGCGCCAAGGCGATCACTCCAGACGATGCCAGCGGCAACTATCTCCACTACGGCGTGCGTGAATTCGGCATGGGCGCAGTGATGAACGGTATCGCTCTACACGGCGGTTTCGTGCCTTATGGCGCAACCTTCTTGATTTTCATGGAGTACATGCGCAATGCCGTGCGCATGGCGGCATTGATGGGCCAGCAGGCTATCTACGTATTTACCCACGACTCCATCGGCCTGGGTGAAGATGGCCCGACCCACCAACCGATCGAGCAGCTCACCAGCCTGCGTACTACGCCGAATTTGAATACCTGGCGCCCCTGTGACGCAGTGGAAACCGCTGCCGCCTGGGATGCCGCAATCAAGCGCCACTCCGGCCCGACGGCGCTGGTGCTCTCACGTCAGAACCTACCGCATCAGGCGCGCACCAAGGCGCAGTTGGCGTCCATTCAGCGCGGCGCTTACGTACTCAAAGAGTGCAACGGCACGCCGGACCTCATCCTGATCGCGACCGGCTCCGAAGTCGCCTTGGCGATGGATGCCGCGGCCGAGCTGGAGCAGCAAGGTAAAGCCGTGCGCGTGGTCTCCATGCCGTCCGCTTACCGCTTCAACGGCCAAGATGCCGACTACCGTGAAAGCGTGTTGCCCAAAGCCGTGACCAAGCGTATCGCCATCGAAGCGGGCCACGCCGACTACTGGTACAAGTACGTGGGCCTCGACGGCCGCGTGATTGGCATGACCACCTACGGTGAGTCGGCACCCGCGGGCGAGCTGTTCAAGCACTTCGGCTTTACCGTCGAGAACATCGTCAAACAAGCCAATGAGCTGCTGGGTTAACCCCTCGCTCAAACGGCGCCTGGTGCGGGCATTACGATGCCCGCGCTAAACGGCCTTTTATGGCTAATTAGCTACTGGATAATCGGAGAAGTCGTGATCCACTTCTCCGGTTTACCTATTTCTTCTGGAGTGGTGGGCATGCTACTGCTGTGCATCACTCTTGCCGTTATCGGTAGAGTACCTGCTAGCCTTGCCGCCGCCGCCCAACCGCTGATCGCACTTTTGGCCATGCTGATCATGCCAGGCGTGGTAGGCGTGTTCTTCATTCTCGATGAACTGGCAAGCCAGTGGCTGGCCATCGTGGCGGCTCTGCTGCTGGGGACGCTACTGAGTGTGTTCACGACACTGTGGCTGCTCAAGCGATTGATGGGGCACCGCCATGCCGACTAGCTTGCTGCCTACCTTGACCGCCACGCCGTTATTGGCCGTTGGGCTTACCTTGGCCGCATACCTTGTGGGCAGCGCCCTTTTCACGCGCTTGGGTAAACCCTCCTGGCTCCCGGCGATTTTGATCGCTGCTCTGCTGCTGGCCGCGACGCTGGCCTTGTTGGGCTTGCCGTATGCCACCTATCAGCAAGGCGCAACCTGGCTGACGGTCCTGCTAGGTCCAGCCACCGTGGCGTTGGGCATGCCGCTTTACCAACAGCTACCGCGCATTCGTGCGCTGTGGCAGCCGTTGGCGGCTTGCCTGCCTATCGCTGCCACTCTGGCCGCTTGTTACGCTCTTGGCATTGCTTGGCTTCTCGGCGCGGGTCCGGAGATCTTGGCCTCGATCGCGGCCAAATCGGTGACGGCGCCCATCGCCATCGGCATCACGGAACAACTTGGCGGCAGCGTAGCACTCCTCATGGGCGCGCTGCTGGTGACGGGGGTGCTGACCATTCCTTTCGTGAGTCTATTGGCGAGGCTACTGCACATTCATGACGAACGTATCATCGGCTTTGCGCTGGGGCTCAATGGTCACGCCATCGGCACCGTGCGCGCGTTCGATATCAGTCCGACCGCCGGAGCGTTCGCCTCGCTCGGAATGAGCCTCACCGGGATTTTTACCGCTCTGCTGCTACCGCTTGCTTGGCAACTGGTGGGGCTAGGGGCGGGATAAGCAACCCCCGATGAAATGCGTTATCATCGGGCCACTTTGTTCAAGAGCTGCATCGCATCATGGCGAACGCTTCCGCTAAATATCGCATTGCCATCAATGGTTATGGGCGCATTGGCCAATGCGTGCTGAGAGCCTTGGTGGAGCGCCAGCACCCGGCGCTTGAAGTCGTCGCGATCAACGAGCTGTCCGACCTTGCCACCATCACCTATCTCACCCGTTACGACACGACTCATGGTCGTTTCCCGGGGGAGGTGGACAACGATGGTAGCGCCCTGTTCGTCAACGGCCAGCGCATCCAGGTATTGTGCGAACGCGACCCTCGCGCACTGCCCTGGGAAGCACTAGGGATCGACCTAGTGCTCGAGTGCTCGGGCAGCTTCAAGGACCGCGCTACCGCTGAGCAGCACTTGGCGGCAGGGGCCAAGCGGCTGCTGTTCTCCCAGCCCGCGGAAAACGATGTGGATGCCACCATCGTATGGGGCATCAACGAGCATGAGCTCGCTCCCACGCAGCGCATCCTCTCTGCGGCGTCCTGCACCACTAATTGCTTGGTGCCGCTGCTCACCGTACTGGATGAAGCGCTCGGCTTGGAGCATGGTGTTACCACCACGATTCACTCGGCCATGAACGACCAGCCGGTGATCGATGCGTACCATCGCACCGATCTGCGCCTGACGCGCTCCGCCATGCAGTCGATCGTACCGGTGGATACCGGCTTGGCAGTGGGTATCAGCCGCCTGATGCCGAGCCTGGCCGGGCGTTTTGAGTGCCTGCACGTGCGGGTACCCACCATTAACGTCTCGGCCATGGATGCCGCGCTGACCGTACGTCGCGATACCAGTGCCGCCCAGGTGAACGCGCTGCTACACAGCGCCAGCCAGCAGCGCTTACAAGGGGTGCTAGGCTATACCGAAGCCCCCATGGCATCGATCGATTTTAATCATGACCCCCGCTCTGGCATTCTAGACGCCACCCAAACCAGGGTGGCTGGCACACGCTTGATCAAGCTGCTGTGCTGGTTTGATAACGAGTGGGGCTTTGCCAACCGCATGCTGGATATCAGCCAGCGTTTGGCAACGTTTCGCTAACTGATGGGCAGCACTACCTAGCGCTCTTACATTCGCTTGAACACGAGGAAACCGCTCACATGAACGTGCAAAAAATGACCGACCTGCCCCTGGAAGGGCAGCGCGTGCTGATTCGTGAAGACCTGAACGTGCCGATCAAAAACGGCCGTGTTTCCAGCGATGCCCGCCTGCGCGCCGCACTGCCGACTATTCAAGTGGCAGCCAAGGCGGGAGCAAAAGTGATGCTCATGAGCCATCTGGGCCGCCCCACGGAAGGCGAGCCTGCCGAGGAGTTCTCCTTAGCTCCCGTGGCCGAACACCTTGGCGAGCTGCTGGGTAGCCCCGTCAAACTGGTCGACGACTACCTCGACACCGCGCCCACGCTCAGCAACGGCGACGTGGTGCTGCTTGAGAACGTGCGCTTCAATAACGGCGAGAAAAAAGACGACGAACAGCTGGCCAAGCAGTACGCCGCGCTGTGCGATATCTTCGTGATGGATGCCTTCGGCACCGCCCACCGTGCTCAAGCTTCTACCCACGGCGTGGCCCGCTTTGCGCCCACCGCTTGTGCCGGCCCGCTGCTGGCTCAAGAGCTAGACGCACTGGAGAAAGCCTTAGCGAACCCGGCGCGCCCGATGGCGGCTATTGTAGGCGGCTCCAAGGTCTCCACGAAGCTCGACGTGCTGACCGCACTCTCTGATAAGTGCGACCAGCTTATCGTCGGCGGCGGGATCGCCAACACCTTTATCGCTGCGGCAGGCTATAATGTGGGCAAATCGCTCTACGAAGCCGACCTGATCGGTCAAGCCAAAGCGCTAATGGAGAAAGTCTCTATTCCGCTGCCCACTGACGTTGTTGTGGCCACGGAGTTCTCTGAATCCGCAGAAGCAGTGGTGAAACCGGTGGACCAGGTCGCTGATAACGAGATGATTCTGGATATCGGCCCGGACACCGCTGCCCACTTGGCCAGCCTGCTCAAAGATGCTGGCACTATTTTGTGGAACGGCCCCGTGGGCGTTTTTGAGATTGATCAGTTTGGCAAAGGCACCGAGGAGCTCTCCCATGCCATTGCTGACAGCCGCGCATTTTCCATTGCCGGTGGCGGTGACACGCTCGCTGCGATTGATAAATACGCCATTGCCGACCGTATTTCCTATATTTCCACCGGTGGCGGGGCGTTTTTAGAGTACGTTGAAGGCAAACAGCTACCGGCTGTTGCTGCACTTGAAGCTGCGGCCAAGCGCGGCTAATACGTAATAATTGAACTTGCACGCTCACTGCACCCGTTCACACTGACAACCTATAAGGTGACCCCATGGCTTTAATTAGCATGCGCCAGATGCTCGACCACGCCGCCGAATATGGCTACGGTATTCCCGCGTTCAACGTCAACAACCTTGAACAAATGCGGGCTATCATGGAAGCCGCCGATGCCACCGACTCTCCGGTGATCGTGCAGGCCTCCGCTGGCGCGCGTAAATACGCGGGCGCCCCCTTCCTGCGCCACCTGATTTTGGCAGCAGTGGAAGAGTTTCCGCATATTCCGGTAGTGATGCACCAGGATCACGGCACCAGCCCTGCGGTGTGCCAGCGCTCTATCCAGCTCGGTTTCTCCTCCGTCATGATGGACGGCTCGCTGGGTGAAGATGGCAAGACGCCAATGGATTACGACTACAACGTTGACGTTACTCGTCGCGCAGTAGAAATGGCCCACGCCTGTGGCGTCTCTGTAGAAGGCGAGCTGGGCTGCCTGGGTAGCCTGGAAACCGGCATGGCTGGTGAAGAGGACGGCATTGGTGCCGAAGGCAAGCTGGATATGGAACAGCTGCTGACCGACCCCGAAGAAGCCGCTGCGTTTGTAAAGGCGACTCAGGTCGACGCGCTGGCGATTGCCATTGGCACCAGCCACGGCGCGTATAAATTCACCAAGCCGCCGACCGGCGACACGCTTTCCATTCAACGTATCAAAGAGATCCACGCGCGCATCCCGGATACCCATCTGGTCATGCACGGCTCCTCTTCGGTGCCTCAGGAGTGGCTGGAAGTGATCAACCGTTACGGTGGTCAAATTCCGGAAACCTACGGCGTACCGGTTGAGGAAATCGTCGAAGGCATCAAGCACGGCGTGCGCAAGGTGAACATCGACACCGACCTGCGCCTAGCGTCCACCGGTGCTGTGCGCCGTTTTATGGCAGAGAATCCGTCAGAGTTTGATCCGCGCAAATTCTTGAAAGAAACGGTCACCGCCATGCGTGACCTGTGTATTGCCCGCTACGAAGCCTTTGGCACTGCTGGCAACGCGAGCAAAATCAAGCCGATTAGCCTGGAAGCGATGTTCCAGCGCTACGAGCGCGGCGAGTTGGCTCCTAAGATTAAGTAAGCAGCTAAGCAATTAGCAACGCTAAGGCGGCCTTCGGGCCTAATGCCAGTCAGTTAAGAGTTTCATCAATGAGCTGACAATGCGATATTCCGGTATCAGTGATTCTCTGATACCGGATTTTTATGCATTTTAGTCAGGCCATTGATGCCATCGCTCGCGTTTCACCTGAACACTTCTCCAGCCTCGCGGATGTTCTCTCCCCCGAGCTGATTGACGAATGCCTAGCGCACGCCGGTGTAGCCACCTTGCGTAAGCGCCGTTTACCGCTTGAGATGGTGGTCTGGTCGATTGTCGGCATGGCCTTGTTCCGGCACATCCCGATGGCGCAAGTCGTTCATCAGCTTGATATTGTCTTACCCGGCCAACGTCCTTTCGTGGCACCCAGCGCCGTTGTCCAAGCACGTCAACGCCTCGGGGTAGAGGCTGTCAAACGTGTGTTCGAGCAAACGCAGGACCTGTGGCACGAACAAACCCCTCACCCTCATTGGTGTGGTCTCAGGCTGCTAGGCGTAGACGGAGTGGTATGGCGAACGCCTGACACGCCTGACAACCAAGCGGCTTTTACACGTACGCGTAACGCCTACCGAGAAGCGAGCTACCCGCAGGTGCGGATGGTGTGTCAAATGGAGCTGACGAGCCACCTAATCACGGGCGCCGCGTTTGACAGCATCTCGACGGGCGAAGTGGCGTTAACGACAGACCTGATCGCCAGTACACCTGACCACTCACTGACGTTATTTGACCGTGGGTTTTATTCGCTGGGTCTGCTGCATGCGTGGCAGCAAGCAGGCGAACAGCGCCACTGGATGATCCCGTTACGGAAGGGAGCGCAGTATGAAGAGATCTACTCGCTGGGACGTCAGGATCGACTGGTTCGTCTGACGACATCCCCACAAGCACGAGCGAAATGGCCAGACTTGCCCGCGACGTTAGAAGCACGTCTGATGCGTCGTAAGGTCAAGGGAAAAGAAGTTCAGGTGCTGACGTCGATGACCGATCCGCTGCGCTTTCCTGCTGCTGATATCGTGGATCTTTATAGCTATCGCTGGGAAATCGAGCTGGGCTACCGGGAAATGAAGCAGTCACTGCTGGGCAGCCGACTCACGCTGCGTAGTCGTACGCCGGACATGGTTCGCCAGGAGTTATGGGGAACGTTGCTCGCCTACAACTTGATACGCTTTCAGATGGCGCGAATGGCCTACAGCTTGGACAGCATTCACCCCAATCAATTGAGTTTTCACCAAGCTGCCCATTTTATTATCAAAGAGCTATCTATGTTGCCGGCGGTGTCACCTGGCCGTCTTCCCGAGGTCATGAGGTCGATGCTAGAGATGGCGCCTTCCTTCTTGTTACCCGATAGACGAGAACGGTCATACCCGCGTGCTGTTCGGACACGACCACAAAAATATGCGGTTAAGCGAGTAGGGTGAGGCGTTGCCGCCTCATCCCTCTCACAGAACCGTACATACGGGCCACGTATACGGCTCATGCCACTAACTTACCCCGAACTCGGGGACAGTGATGCCGGTTTTGACCTTCGCAAGATCCATCAACTTCAGGTCATTGTGCAGGTAGGTGTTGGGCAGGGCCAGACTGGCCAGTGGAGATGCTGCATTGCGCCAGCTTTGCATCCGGATGTGCCGGAACGGGGGTTGGTAACCCAGCTGTTTCAGCCTCCGATGCAGCCGGCCCGGCTTTTTCCACTGCTTGAGCTGGATACAGCGTAACCGCCTCCTTAGCCAGCTCATGACCTGCTTCAATACCCTCGCGCAGTTCGCCACCCGGAAGTAGTTGGCAAAGCCCCGTAACACCGGATTCAGCTCACGTATAATGGCCGCGAGTCCGATGCCCCGGTTTCGCTTCGTCAGTGCTTTGAGCGTTTGCTTGAGTTTCACCACCTTC
>NZ_JBSXNH010000004.1:0-5015 GCF_056857535.1 Vreelandella sp. L-25 | reverse complement strand
GTGATCGTCTCTTGTCAGCAAGCGCCTTGGCTTGCTGCTGCGTATCCGGTTTTCGTTATCACTGCGACCAGACCCCTTGGGTGTTATAGGGTCAAGCCTCACGGGCCATTAGTACACGTTAGCTCAACGCCTTGCAGCGCTTCCACACCGTGCCTATCAACCAGCTGGTCTCGCTGGGCCCTTTAGGAGACTCGAGGTCTCAGGGATGTCTCATCTTGAAGGGGGCTTCCCGCTTAGATGCTTTCAGCGGTTATCCCGTCCGACCATAGCTACCCGGCAATGCCACTGGCGTGACAACCGGAACACCAGAGGGTCGTCCACTCCGGTCCTCTCGTACTAGGAGCAGCTCTTCTCAAACATCCAACGCCCACGGCAGATAGGGACCGAACTGTCTCACGACGTTCTAAACCCAGCTCGCGTACCACTTTAAATGGCGAACAGCCATACCCTTGGGACCGACTTCAGCCCCAGGATGTGATGAGCCGACATCGAGGTGCCAAACACCGCCGTCGATGTGAACTCTTGGGCGGTATCAGCCTGTTATCCCCGGAGTACCTTTTATCCGTTGAGCGATGGCCCTTCCATACAGAACCACCGGATCACTAGAACCTGCTTTCGCACCTGCTCGACGTGTCTGTCTCGCAGTCAAGCACCCTTATGCTCTTGCACTCATTGCACGATGTCCGACCGTGCTGAGGGTACCTTCGTGCTCCTCCGTTACTCTTTGGGAGGAGACCGCCCCAGTCAAACTACCCACCACACACTGTCCTCGATCCGGATCACGGACCTGAGTGAGAACGCCAATGATGCCAGGCTGGTATTTCAAGGTTGGCTCCACCCGAACTGGCGTCCGGGGTTCAAAGCCTCCCAGCTATCCTACACAGGCAACATCAGCGTCCAGTGTGAAGCTATAGTAAAGGTTCACGGGGTCTTTCCGTCTAGCCGCGGGTACACCGCATCTTCACGGCGATTTCAATTTCACTGAGTCTCGGGTGGAGACAGCGTGGCCATCATTACGCCATTCGTGCAGGTCGGAACTTACCCGACAAGGAATTTCGCTACCTTAGGACCGTTATAGTTACGGCCGCCGTTTACCGGGGCTTCGATCAAGAGCTTCGGACGAATCCTAACACCATCACTTAACCTTCCGGCACCGGGCAGGCGTCACACCCTATACGTCCGCTTGCGCGTTAGCAGAGTGCTGTGTTTTTACTAAACAGTTGCAGCCACCTGGTATCTTCGACCGGTTCGGGCTGAAGGAGCAAGTCCTCTCACCCTACGCCGGCGTGCCTTCTCCCGAAGTTACGGCACCATTTTGCCTAGTTCCTTCACCCGAGTTCTCTCAAGCGCCTTGGGATTCTCACCCTGACCACCTGTGTCGGTTTGGGGTACGGTCGCACATGATCTGAAGCTTAGAGGCTTTTCCTGGAAGCGTGGCATCAATGACTTCCGGACCGTGGTCCGTTCGTTTCGTGTCTCGGCCTTGAAGGGTCCCGGATTTACCTAAGACCCAAGCCTACTCACTTTCACCAGGACAACCAACGCCTGGCTCACCTAGCCTTCTCCGTCCCCCCATCGCAATCATGTCCGGTACGGGAATATTGACCCGTTTCCCATCGACTACGCCTTTCGGCCTCGCCTTAGGGGCCGACTCACTCTGCTCCGATTAGCGTCGAACAGAAACCCTTGGTCTTCCGGCGAGGGAGTTTTTCACTCCCTTTATCGTTACTCATGTCAGCATTCGCACTCGTGATACCTCCAGCATGCTTCTCAACACACCTTCATCGGCTTACACGACGCTCCTCTACCGCTCATCCAGAGGATGAACCCGTAGCTTCGGTACCTGGTTTAGCCCCGTTACATCTTCCGCGCAGGCCGACTCGACTAGTGAGCTATTACGCTTTCTTTAAAGGATGGCTGCTTCTAAGCCAACCTCCTAGCTGTCTGAGCCTTCCCACATCGTTTCCCACTTAACCAGGATTTGGGGACCTTAGCTGACGGTCTGGGTTGTTTCCCTTTTCACGACGGACGTTAGCACCCGCCGTGTGTCTCCCACGCTGGCACTCACCGGTATTCGGAGTTTGCCTCGGGTTGGTAAGTCGGGATGACCCCCTAGCCGAAACAGTGCTCTACCCCCGGCGGTGATACGTGAGGCGCTACCTAAATAGCTTTCGAGGAGAACCAGCTATCTCCGAGCTTGATTAGCCTTTCACTCCGATCCACAAGTCATCCAAATCTTTTTCAACAGATCCTGGTTCGGGCCTCCAGTTGATGTTACTCAACCTTCACCCTGCTCATGGATAGATCGCTCGGTTTCGGGTCTATATCCAGCGACTGTGTCGCCCAGTTAAGACTCGGTTTCCCTACGGCTCCCCTATACGGTTAACCTCGCCACTGAATATAAGTCGCTGACCCATTATACAAAAGGTACGCAGTCACCCAACAAGTGGGCTCCTACTGCTTGTACGCACACGGTTTCAGGATCTATTTCACTCCCCTCTCCGGGGTTCTTTTCGCCTTTCCCTCACGGTACTGGTTCACTATCGGTCAGTCAGGAGTATTTAGCCTTGGAGGATGGTCCCCCCGTCTTCAGTCAAGGTTTCTCGTGCCCCGACCTACTCGATTTCACGTGATCAGATTTTCGACTACGGGGCTATCACCCGCTATGGCCAGACTTCCCAGTCTGTTCGTCTAATCCGTCACACGCTTAAGGGCTGGTCCCCGTTCGCTCGCCGCTACTAGGGGAATCTCGGTTGATTTCTTTTCCTCAGGGTACTTAGATGTTTCAGTTCCCCTGGTTCGCCTCTTACGCCTATATATTCAGCGTAAGATACTCATCTGATGATGAGTGGGTTTCCCCATTCAGAGATGTCCGGGTCACAGGTCGTTGCCACCTCACCGAACCTTATCGCAGGCTACCACGTCTTTCATCGCCTCTGACTGCCTAGGCATCCACCGTGTGCGCTTCATTGCTTGACCCTATAACCCGAAGGAGTCTGGGGTTCGCAATGATAACGATTGCCGGATACGCTTGAGACGTATCACAAAACAAGTTACGTAAGAACGTTCGAAAACGTTCTTGTCAGCATGATATACATTGTTAAAGAGCAGCTGTTCAATGAACAGTGATAAGAAGACGTGTTATGTCGTGCTTATCAATGGTCACGAAACAATCACAAACGGGGTTTATCTAAACAAGAAGATAATGGTGGAGCCAAGCGGGATCGAACCGCTGACCTCCTGCGTGCAAGGCAGGCGCTCTCCCAGCTGAGCTATGGCCCCATTGTTTTTTTGCAAAACCAACCTCTTGTATAAATTTCCGTAAGACGAGAAAAACACCTCAATGCATAATCATGTTATACGAGAAGTGTTTTAACACCGCATCACAGGAATTTGGTGGGTCTGGGCAGACTTGAACTGCCGACCTCACCCTTATCAGGGGTGCGCTCTAACCAACTGAGCTACAGACCCAAGAGGGGATCGTGCATCAACCGTTTGCTCTACTATCTGATCAGGTAATTCATTGTGAGCACTTACCGCGAGGGATGATGCATCGTTTAAGGAGGTGATCCAGCCGCAGGTTCCCCTACGGCTACCTTGTTACGACTTCACCCCAGTCATGAACCACACCGTGGTGATCGCCCTCTTGCGTTAGGCTAACCACTTCTGGTGCAGTCCACTCCCATGGTGTGACGGGCGGTGTGTACAAGGCCCGGGAACGTATTCACCGTGGCATTCTGATCCACGATTACTAGCGATTCCGACTTCACGGAGTCGAGTTGCAGACTCCGATCCGGACTGAGATCGGCTTTTCGGGATTGGCTCACTCTCGCGAGTTGGCAACCCTTTGTACCGACCATTGTAGCACGTGTGTAGCCCTACTCGTAAGGGCCATGATGACTTGACGTCGTCCCCACCTTCCTCCGGTTTGTCACCGGCAGTCTCCTTAGAGTTCCCGCCATTACGCGCTGGCAAATAAGGACAAGGGTTGCGCTCGTTACGGGACTTAACCCAACATTTCACAACACGAGCTGACGACAGCCATGCAGCACCTGTCTCTGCGTTCCCGAAGGCACTAAGGTATCTCTACCAAATTCGCAGGATGTCAAGAGTAGGTAAGGTTCTTCGCGTTGCATCGAATTAAACCACATGCTCCACCGCTTGTGCGGGCCCCCGTCAATTCATTTGAGTTTTAACCTTGCGGCCGTACTCCCCAGGCGGTCGACTTATCGCGTTAACTTCGCCACAAAGTGCGCTAGGCACCCAACGGCTGGTCGACATCGTTTACGGCGTGGACTACCAGGGTATCTAATCCTGTTTGCTACCCACGCTTTCGCACCTCAGTGTCAGTGTCAGTCCAGAAGGCCGCCTTCGCCACTGGTATTCCTCCCGATCTCTACGCATTTCACCGCTACACCGGGAATTCTACCTTCCTCTCCTGCACTCTAGCTTGACAGTTCCGGATGCCGTTCCCAGGTTGAGCCCGGGGCTTTCACAACCGGCTTATCAAGCCACCTACGCGCGCTTTACGCCCAGTAATTCCGATTAACGCTTGCACCCTCCGTATTACCGCGGCTGCTGGCACGGAGTTAGCCGGTGCTTCTTCTGCGAGTGATGTCTTTCCTAGCGGGTATTAACCGCTAGGCGTTCTTCCTCGCTGAAAGTGCTTTACAACCCGAGGGCCTTCTTCACACACGCGGCATGGCTGGATCAGGGTTTCCCCCATTGTCCAATATTCCCCACTGCTGCCTCCCGTAGGAGTTCGGGCCGTGTCTCAGTCCCGATGTGGCTGATCATCCTCTCAGACCAGCTACGGATCGTGGCCTTGGTGAGCCGTTACCTCACCAACTAGCTAATCCGACATAGGCTCATCCCATAGCGGGAGCCGGAGCCCCCTTTCTCCCGTAGGACGTATGCGGTATTAGCCTGGGTTTCCCCAGGTTATCCCCCACTATCGGGCAGATTCCTATGCATTACTCACCCGTCCGCCGCTCGTCAGCATCCAGCAAGCTGGA
>NZ_JBSXNH010000003.1:0-3221 GCF_056857535.1 Vreelandella sp. L-25 | reverse complement strand
CGCTTCAGGTAGGGCGGCAACAGCGCGCTGCTGAAGGTCACCCCGTCGCCACTGCGGTCACGGACGCGGGGCACCTTGATCTCGACGTCGCCGATACCGGTTTGCACGGTGCGCTCCGGCAGGTAGCCGTTGCGGACGACGACACGGCGGCCGTCTTCCAGCGTCTTGTCGGCATATTGCTCCAGAAACGTGCTCAACTCCGCCTCCACGGCCTTGGCGATCAGGTCTCGGGCCCCTTTGCGCAGCAGCTCATGCAGCGGATCAGTAGCGCCGGTGTCTGGCTGCGTCACGGCTTGGAGAGTAGAATTGCTCATGGCGTATCCGTCCTATGTTGGTTGTGATCTGGCGAGATCAATCAACAGGATACGCCACCCTCTCTACTGCCCTCCATACACAAGAACTGAGCTTAACTCTCGCTAGCTCCAAGCACTCTGCTTGCCATCTCCGCAACCTCGTGCTCATCTACCTGACAGCCTATGTAGCGATTTTTCTAACGCACGCACTCGACCCATTAAGCGTGCGCTCCTGTCATAAGCATCACGATGATCAACCACGATGCTTGGCTTAAGGTCGGGGTATTCATCCATAAGCTCACAGAACGCCTCGACTTCACCCAGTGTAGAAAGGAATTCACTTTGCGTTTCTTTTAACACTTTCTCCAAGGCATATTGGCTCGAAGCCTTCTTTGCACTGAGGCTCTGTTCACTGCTACTTTCGCCTTTTGGAATAATGGTTGTATCTGTTGTTTCATTTACTGTTTGAGACACGAGCCGCTTGTGCCATGCTTCAAAGCTTTCTCCCTCCAGGCACAAGTTCACTTCTCTTATTGAAGCCAAAACATAATAAAGCTGATCGCGTTTGCGTTTTTCACGGTCTTTCTCCACCAAGCCAGCGGTGATTAGCTTTTTAATTCTTTCATAGATAAAACGCCGCAGAGCAGCGTGGTGCTCTGCGGCTATGCCATGCTGGTGTGCGTATTGGTCACGAAGGCTGCGAATAGTGAATTGAGCGTTATCAGTTTCTAAAAGGAGCTCGAAAATGCGCTTCTCAATCGAAGGAGGGGTACTCGACATGACCATCACCGTAGGAGAGGTAAAAACGAAATGCGGATTATAGTCCGTGGCTAGATAGGCCGCAACGAAGGATAGTCCCGCCAAAAGGAAATGAGGCGGGTATGGGTGAGCTAGCAACGACGCTGGGAAGAAATATCAGGGAAAAACGAAAAAAGAAGGGGTACTCACAAGACGCCTTTGCCTTAGCTACTGGTATCGACCGCAGCTATATAGGAAGAGTCGAACGAGGAGAAGTTAATATCACCGTTGAAAAGTTATATGAGATCGCTGCCGTGCTCCAATGTGAGCCAGCATCTCTTCTGCCAGCCCTGTGTGTCAACCTGAATCCATACACCGGCTCTATGAGTTAAGCTCAATATCAGAGCCCGAGGTTCAGGAGCCCGTATCATGCCAAAACCACCAACCGAGCTACCCGATCATCAGGTCACGCCGAACCCCATGTTGGAGAAGCGCACGCGTCGTCAGTTCTCGACCGAGTACAAGCTGCGCATCCTCGCGGAAGCCGATGCCTGCCAGCATGGTGAGCTCGGGCAGCTGTTACGCCGTGAAAAGCTCTACAATAGCCAGCTGACGACATGGCGTAAGGAGCTTGCCGAGAGCGGCGTGGAGAAGCTCTACAAGACCGCCCCGGGGCCGACCCCGAGCAAGACGCCGGAGCAGAAGCGTATTGAAGCACTGGAGCGAGAGAATGCCCGTCTTCAGCAACGGCTCTCGACCGCCGAAGACTGCCTGTCGCTCCAAAAAAAAGCCTTATCGATGCTCGATCGCCTGAACAATGGGAGCGAACCATGATCACGGTACTCGAAGAGCGCCCGGCGCACCTTCCAATGGCCATGGCCTGTCGCGCCCTGGGCATCAACCGCAGCACGGTGTACGCCTGGCGAAAGCGTCGCGATGAGCCTTCTACCGAGGCCACGACGTCACGCCGGCACTGTCCGCAGCCCAGAGCCCTGTCGGCCGAGGAGCGAGCGCAAATGCTGGAGATCGCGCATAGCGAGCCCTACCGGGATCAGCCGGTATATGAGATCTACCACGACCTGCTGCAGCAAGGGATCTATCTCGGCTCGCTCAGCACGTGGTACCGGCAGTTGCGTGAGGCCAAGGAGAGCGGTGACCGCCGTCCTCAGCGTGCGCCCCAACACCATGCCGTGCCACGTATTACGGCAAGGGCCGCCAATGAGGCCTGGACATGGGACGTCAGCAAACTGCCCACGCGGCGACGCGGCGTCTACCTCAATCTCTACGTGGTACTGGATCTCTACAGCCGCTTCATCGTGGCCTGGATGGTCTCCCACAAGGAGAATGCCGCCTTGGCTCGGCAGCTCTTCCAGGAGGCGGTGGATCGCTACGGCATCCCGCATGGCGCGCTGACGCTCCATCAGGATCGAGGCTCGCCGATGATCGCACGCAGCTACCTGGACCTCATGGGGGAGCTGGGGGTGACGTGCAGCCACAGCCGCCCGAGGGTGAGTAATGACAACCCGTTCAGCGAAAGCCAGTTCAAGACCAGCAAGTACCAGCCCGACTATCCCGGGCGCTTCGAGAGCATCGTCCATGCCCGGCAGTGGTACAGCGCCTACGTCGACTGGTACAACCTGCAGCACCATCACAGCGGGCTGGCTGGCTTCACGCCAGAGCAGGTCTTCACTGGCCGATACCGCGAGATTGCAGAGATCCACCAGCGAGCGCTCGATGACAGCTTCGAGGCGCATCCCGAGCGGTTCACGCGCGGGCGCCCCAAAGTGGCGATGCCGCGGGCCAGCGTCTCGATCAATCCGGTACAGCCCGATGACGACGACCCGGCACCCTACAGCGTGGTGAACTTCCCGACCCTGCTGGTGGCAAACGACACCGCGACGAAATCGACATTAATTTTTAACAAGCTGTCCGAATCAGGTTGACAGGTTCCGCCAGCTCAAACCACATTGTGATGTCGAGGGCACAAATGGCCAAAAGAGCCGGTATAAATATAACCTAGCGCCAGAAGGGCAATAAGAGGCTTGAGCAGTCTAGCGTCTCCCCACTTTTCCACAGGTGGTGCTGTAACTGCCTGAATAGCGTTGAAAATTTCAGTGCTATCAACGAGATCGGGGGCTTTCCCGCCGGTATCATGTTGTTACCCCTAACACCATGAACCAAAAGGAAAAC
>NZ_JBSXNH010000002.1:0-2874 GCF_056857535.1 Vreelandella sp. L-25 | reverse complement strand
CCGCTGGAGCCGGTATTTTTCCGGCACACCAAGCAGTATCACGGTGAGCTGCGATACCGCTGGCCGTTACCACGTCAGCTTTTTGGTGGAAGAAGCGGTCACGCCGCTGCCCGTGACACCCAAAATGGTCGGTATCGACCTGGGACTGACGCATCGCGTCATCACCAGTGACGGCGACAAAATCCCCAACCCGCGTTTTCTCCATCGTACCGAGCGCAAACTCGCACGGGTGCAACGCAACCTGTCGCGCAAACAGAAAGGCTCGCAAAACCGCGCCAAGGCGCGGCATCGAGTGGCGAAGGTGCATGCCAAGCTGGCCGACCAACGCCGCGACGCCACCCATAAACTCTCCACGCAGCTTATTCACGAGAACCAAGTCATTGCTGCCGAGAGTTTGCCGGTCAAGAACCTGCTGAAAAACAGCTCACTGGCGAAAGCAATTAGCGACGTGGGCTGGTACCAGCTTACCCAACAACTGGCGTACAAGGCCGAGCGGTACGGGCGCGATTTCGTCCAGATCGACAAGTGGTATCCCAGCTCAAAACGCTGTTTTCACTGTGGCCATATCACCGAGAAGATGCCGCTCAATGTCCGCACTTGGGATTGCCCACACTGTGGCACCCAAGGCATCGACCGCGATGTGAACGCTGCCCGCAACATTTTGCAATCGGGCAAAGCCATTCTGGCGGGCGCTGACAAGCTCCGGCAGCATGAAAAGACGACTACCGTGGGGCTCACGGGAGGTTAAGCCTGTGGAGCTTGTGTAAGACCTGAGGTGCCATCACCAAGGGCAACGGGCTGTGAAGCAGGAACCCGGAAGGCAACAACCGGGAATCCCCTTCCTTTCCGCCGCAGGCGGCAGCTTCCTAAGAAGCTGAGGAAGGGGAGGAGGTCAAGGACGGATATTCAGCAACTGCGTAGGTCGAGAAGACGCCATGACCACACTGATGATTCAAGGCACCACCTCGGATGCGGGCAAAAGCACCGTGGTGGCGGGGCTTTGCCGAGTTCTCAAGCGCCGGGGTCTCTCGGTGGCCCCGTTCAAACCACAAAACATGGCGCTAAACAGTGCGGTGACCAGCGATGGTGGCGAGATTGGCCGCTCCACCGCGCTACAGGCCCAAGCGGCCGGCGTCCTTCCCCATAGCGATATGAACCCGGTACTGCTAAAGCCAGAAACCGACCGGGGTGCCCAGGTGATTCTGCGTGGTAAGGTGTACGGCCATATGGACGCGCTGGACTACCACGCCTTCAAACGCACCGCCCAAGAGAGCGTGATGGCAGCGTGGCAAGCGTTAGAGCAGCGCTATGATGTGATTATTGCCGAAGGCGCAGGCAGCCCGGCGGAAATCAACCTGCGCAAAGGGGATATTGCCAATATGGGCTTTGCCGAAGCCGCGGACTGCCCGGTGCTGCTGGTGGGCGATATTGACCGCGGCGGCGTGTTTGCTCAATTGGTTGGCACGCTGGCGCTACTGAGTGACAGCGAACAGGCCCGCACCAAAGGCTTTATTATCAACCGTTTTCGGGGCGATATTGCGCTGCTCGAACCAGGGCTAGAGTGGTTGGAAGCGCGCACCCAAAAGCCGGTGCTGGGCACGCTGCCGTATCTACAAGGGCTGCTGCTGGATGCCGAAGATAGCATCGGCACCGTGCAGGCGGAGAAAGAGAGCCAAACGCTCAAGGTTATCGTTCCTGCACTGCCGCGCATCAGTAACCATACCGATTTCGATCCGCTTCGCCTGCATCCGCAGGTATCGCTTAGCTTTATCGGCCCCGATCAGCCCATTCCCTGCGCTGATGTGATCGTACTTCCCGGCAGTAAAAGCACCGCTAGCGACTTAGCCTGGTTAAAGCGCCAAGGTTGGGACGCCGCGATGACTCGCCACCTGCGCTATGGCGGCAAAGTGCTGGGCATTTGCGGCGGCTTTCAAATGCTGGGGGAGTGGGTGGATGACCCCGACGGGCTAGAGGGCACGCCCGGGAAAGTCGCCGGGTTGGGTCTGTTACCGCTGACGACACGCATGGTGGCGGGCAAGCAGCTTCGCAACGTGAGCGGCATGTTGGTGGGGGAAGAAGCAAAGGTAAAGGGATACGAGATCCATAACGGCGTTAGCAAAGGCTCCGCTCTGGACAATCCGCTATTCGATCTCGGTACCCACTTGGATGGGGCCATCAGCGAGGACGGCCAAGTGATGGGCACTTACCTACACGGCCTGTTTGATCATCCAGACGCCTGCCAAGCGCTACTCACGAAGCTTGGCCTAGCCAAGGCAGGCAGCGTAGATTACAACGCCCACCGCGAACAAGCCTTGGAGCGCTTGGCCGATACGCTAGAAGCACATCTGGATATTGACGCGATCCTGGCGTTAG
Organism: Vreelandella sp. L-25; assembly: GCF_056857535.1. Taxonomy (NCBI): domain Bacteria; kingdom Pseudomonadati; phylum Pseudomonadota; class Gammaproteobacteria; order Oceanospirillales; family Halomonadaceae; genus Vreelandella; species Vreelandella sp. L-25. Next base: position 501 of record NZ_JBSXNH010000002.1, on the reverse strand, counting down.
TCAAATCTTAACGGAGGCTATTCCGCTGCAGTGTCTTTCGATGGACGTTTCGCCATCAAGGTAATTTCTACCGAACTGCCACCGCAAATGTGGGGTGATTCAGTACAAGTGCGCGCTGGGTAGCGCCCTGGCTCAAAAAATTCGGCGTAGATGCTGTCTAGCGCATTGATCTGTTTTAGGTCAGTGAGGTGAACATCCACGCGAACCACATCCGCCAGACTGCCACCTTCTTGCTCTAGCATGCGCGCGAGTTCGCGCATCACTAGCAGCCTGTCGGACTTTCCGTTGCACCGTGAGATACTGACCACCGTCATCGCCGAGCTGAGAAGATCGCCATGAGCCGCTTCATCCCTGTGGATCGCCAGACCGATTACCTGCTGCCGCCTTCGGTAGACGAGTGGTTGCCCGATGGTCACCTGGCGCGGTTCGTTGTCGATGTTGTCGAACAACTGGACCTCTCGACGTTGACCCGGCGTTACATGGGGCGGGGTTCCAAGGCAC
>NZ_JBSXNH010000001.1:0-2194 GCF_056857535.1 Vreelandella sp. L-25 | reverse complement strand
GGAGACCGACCATCAGCGCTGCTGGGTTCACAAGACGGCTAACGTGCTGAACAAGCTGCCAAAGTCAGTACAGCCCAAGGTCAAGGCCGACCTGCATGACATCTGGATGGCCGAGACCCGCTTTGATGCGCACAAGGCCTTCGATCGCACGCTGAAACGCTTCGAGGCCAAGTACCCCAAGGCGATGGCGTGCCTGGCCAAGGATCGGGAGGAACTGCTGGCGTTCTACGACTACCCGGCAGAGCACTGGGTGCATATCCGCACCACCAACCCGATTGAGTCGACCTTCGCCACGGTCCGCCTGCGGAGCAAGCGCAGCCGGAACTACGGCTCCAGAGCGACGACCCTGGCGATGGTCTTCAAGCTGCTCCAGAGCGCCGAGAAGCGCTGGAAGCGCATCAAGGGGTTCAGCAAGCTGGAACTGGTCGTGAACAACGTCCGGTTCCAGGATGGAGAGCAAGTAACCGATCAGTCAGACAGGACTGCCGCCTGACCGCCATCCACCAGATTTGACTATAACTCTAAACCAGGTGGCTTAATGCTAAAAGAGTGTGGTTCAAGGAGGGTCTCACTGTCGCGTGTCGAGGTAAGCCGATATTTATCGCCCCAGGTACGCCGCCTGCTGTTGGCTCGCCCCCCTTTTTTGGAGGAAATCCAGGACATGACTGATGAGGCGCTAAAGGCCTATCTCATGCAGCACCCGCCGGTGGTTTACGAAGCGAAGAGAAGCGCGCATGGCGATCCGCTATTTTATCTTGCCAACCTGAACGCCCTGTATATAGCGAAAAACCGTTTTCGCGACAGTGAAAAGGTGCGCGTCACACTGGTAGAAGCACCGCCCAGTCAACAAACAAATGCGGTTGCTCTGTTTTTCGCGTTATCTGCGGAAGCGTGCCATGCACTCTCTCCCAATGAGGCAGGGCATTACGTAGCTGCTCTATGGAATGAGCTCATGTCTGATCAACCAGCATTATTAATGGATGTGTCCGAACGCTTCAGCAATAAGACCACTTTCTGTGATGCTTTTGGCCTTAATCGACGGCTGTATTAGAGGCGACTACCTTCATGGATGAAACCACTAAGCATAAGGCACTTTTAGAAGAAGTCCTTCAGCCGCGTAACGACTATTTGGGGATAGAAGCGATAAAGCCACTGCTAGTCCAGACAATTGAACACTTAGCTAGCATTGGCGATGACGCTTGGGATCTATCAGCACTCTCCGCACTGGCAACCGCCATTAATAAAAACACGCTGAATTTAACTTCACAAACTGGGAGTGGTGAAAAAGGGATTCATAGCACAAACCCTATCCATGGCGCTTTGTTTAAGCTTGCTAGCTCAAAGGTAGCGACAGAAAAGCTGGGCGAACGACTCACGCTACTCGCTCACATCATTAACGTGGCGTTTAAATGGCGCCTGGATATGCGAGCGGCCCAGAACAACCCAGCGTTTACGGAAGAGGACGAAAAGCGCCTCACACCGACTACCTACCGCCAAAATTTGGAGTCAGCTTGCAAGGTAGTAAGGCGCATTGAAGCAGATGGGATAAACCTCCTCACCCCTTTAGACCGGCCTACTATCAAAATCAGCATATGCTGCGATGCGTATCACGTGGACGAGTATAGCCAGCAAAAAGATAAATATATTAAGGAATTAGGCCGTTTTTTAGCCTATGGACTGAATAGGCGGCAGCCGCGACGCGGGTACCAAGAAAAAGCAGAGCATAATTCACAAAAAAGCCCCAGTGCTCAGCGTCAACGGCTTTTCGATAATGATCCGGACGAGCGCTGGGAAGCAACGGCTGCTTCGATCTTAACACTCCCTCCAGAACTCAATGAGGACACCGAGAGTACGCTGCGTACCGCTGGTTTATCCATCACCGAAGAGCGCCCGACTGTTGAGCTGATTCAGAGCGATCAGCCTGTCAAAACGGCAAAGGGCGACTCCTCTCTGCAAGCGGTATTTCGAGCCCAAAGCCAGCAAATTTTTCAAGATAAAGCGGCACAGCTGCTGCCGGGGCGTTGGGAACATTTAAGTACGTTTGATCTTTATCTGCGTATTCCGGCGAACGTGACCGGTCATTACGGTGATCGTGACCGATTTGCACACGGCCTTCACGCTGGAGAGAGTTTTGTACGCTGAGCGGTCACGATGGGTCAACCGATTCCGTTTTTTGTGCGTTGGTTTTTCTCAG